>JAGMDR010000230.1 GCA_023128595.1 Planctomycetota bacterium
CGCGATACGAAATACGACATACGCAATACGAGATACGCAATACGATATACGACATACGATATACGAAATATGACATACGAGATACGCAATACGCGATACGAAATACGCAATACGAGATACGCAATACGATATACGACATACGATATACGAAATATGACATACGAGATACGCAATACGCGATACGAAATACAAATCCACTCCCCCCGCCCCCAAACTTCACCGCTTGCTCATTACCCCTCTTTGGTTCCGGCTCGTCCGGGTTTGGGTATGTTTGACAGAAGATTACGGGTTGTTGAGCCGATATTCGTACATGCCGTAGCCGACCTCCCGGCAGGCCTGTACTATTTCCGGGTAAGGCCTGTCGCATACGTCTATGAATCCGATTTGATAGTTCTCTCCGTCGCCCCGGCCGGTGGTGGCCTGGTCCTTGTACTGGAACCAATGCGTACCGACTATGTACGCATTTTCCAGGGCGCCACGGACGTAACTTTTGTATTTGGCCGCGCGATCCATCTGGTTGGCTGTTTTTTTCAGACCCGTGTGGAACATTCCCCTATCCAGCGCCCCAAAGTGGAACTCACCGATAATAATGGGCAAGTCGATGTTGTCCGGGAGCCGCTGCTCGGCGACGCTGTAGCTGTAGCGATTGTAGCTGACAACGTCGCAGTACTTAGCAGCGGCGCGTGCGGCGCTGTCGTTTACCCAGGCGAATCGGCAGCCCAAGTAGAGTTTCGCCGGCGCCACTCGTTTTATCTCGTCGCGAATGGTCTTGAAGTAAGTCTCAGCCGTTTTTGTATAAAAGGCGGCGAGGTCCGCGCGGGCCTTGTTTTTGTCCGGGGGCCGGACACTTTCCAAAAGGGCCTGCCAGGTTGTGTGGCCGGTTCCCCAGGCTGCGTTGAGGTTGTCGATGGTCTTGTACTTTGCCTTTAGGTCGTCGATAAATACTTTCTTAGCCGGCTGATCGGCCGGAGATATCAAAGTGGCGACGGCCAGGGAAAGCTCGTCGCCCCAGGCTATCTCGTTGTGGACGAAGTAGCCGATACACCAGGGATCGGCGGCGGTTCTGTCCTTTTCCTGCGCGAGCCGATCACGAAGCCTTTCGCCGAAGCTCGGGTCGAAGACATCGTAGAATTTGCCCCAGTAACCTTTGGAGCCTTCGAGCCTTCTGGGACTGTAGCTGATGGTGCAGACGTAAGGCGTCTTTCGCATCAGATAAATGGAGCTATCCGACCAGTTGGCGATAGTGTTAAGGCCCCAGCTTTTGAGTCGGCGATGGGTTATACGTGCAAAGTCGTTTTGCCAATTCTGCCCGTACTTGCGCAAGAAGTTGGCCTGGCTGAAATCGTAGGTCTTGTAGGGCGAATGGTCTTTATAGTATCCGTGCGGGGCCCAACTGCCGGTTCCGTAGAACTTCGCGAATGGCGAGTTGGCTTTGGGGAGCTTGCGGTAATAGTGTTCGCGGTCGGTGATGGGGGTGGCGTTTGCGGTGCGGACGCAATCGATGCCGTGGGACCAGAACAGGCGGCCCTCGGGGTCCACGAGCCACCATTTGCCCTGGTGTTTTTGGACGCGAAAGGAGCCGGTGGCTTTGAGTTCGGGCCCTGCGGTCCAGCCGCCGTACTGGTTGCGGTCAGGCGGGCCGGGACGGGCTGTGAGATCAGTTTCTTCGACTTTGCCGTAATCCATAAGGTCTCTCAAGGAGTGCGTCTTGCCGGGCCAGTCTCTGTGGATGAACTGCCCGAACTCGTCTATGAACGGGAAGAAAGTCTTTGCATCGAGGGTCCGGGCGCGGCCTTCGGCGCGGATATTGTCGATCTCGAAGGCGTGGTCGAGCTCGGGCTTAGTAACGAAGACGAGCAATTGGGTAACATTGGAAGTGTCGATTCTTCCGGCGTGTGTAGGGCTCCCTCGCATGCCGATCAGTCCCAGCGGCTCGGAAAGCCTCCAAGGGCTGGGAAATATTTGCACTCTAAGCGTTCCTGATTTCTTAGGGGCGAGCGTGAGGCGATCCGTCACGCAGTTTTCGGAGCCGTCGGCGCCGGGGTTGTCAACACGGCAATTGACTGTGACCGTCGTGGGACCAAGGTTGGTAACATCGACGGCTACATACTCGGATTCGGAGAGGTCCCACTTGCCCTCGGGGGCTTTGAGAACGATGCCGGGCCACGGCTTGTTGCGGCCGGTTTCAATGCGCAGCGAGCCGGTTTCGGAAAGCGTGGCCTTGCAATCGCTTGGGGTTACGGAGCCTATGTCGAAGCCCTGTCCAAAATCGAAAAGCACCATCGGCTTTGCTTCCTCGGCAGCAGCAGCTATCGCTGCCGCGAGCCAAACCAGAACAAAAACCACAATATTGACAACCGAATTCTTCTTCATTCTTTGTCCTTCCGAAAGACGTATGTGAACTCGTTTTCGCGAGTCTGAAACCCTACCACATTTCCTCTCACAGTGAAATCAACATTTCGAGGATTTCCGCCCTCGGCGTCAACCGCAACGACAGATCTTACCTTTATCGGGGTGATGCCGGGCAATCTGTCGAGCCGAAGTTTGACGGTGAAAGGCCCAATGTCGGGCAGGGGCGTAACTGCAATCCCATTGTCTATGAACTCGCAGCGCAGCGCCCCATCCGTCAGCACCGGTCCAAAGTCAATCGGGACCCCGCCGATGTTCCATCGGATGGGCGGCTGCGGTTTGGGCGGATGCTTTAGGAGGCGGATGTTGGTGATTTTCTCCGGCGTACCTTCGACGAGCAACTTTCCGAGGCGGTATCGCGAAGAGCCATCGTCATCACCACGAAGCGCGCAGCGTCTGCCCGTTGCCGGGTCCCACAAGCCGATTGTGATATCGTATTGGCCCAGGCCGTAGCTGCCCGGTATTTCGGCAATCCAGTCGGCACCGGTTTTGACGCGGCCGATCCACCTGTTAGTGGCGGGACTCGGTTTTCCGCCGCTCTGGAATGCTATTTTGTCACGCTGCTGAGCTTTGTCACTACTGAAGTGAATGAAGATCTGCAGGCCCTTTGGGCCCGGTCGCTGCACGTCCCAATCGACAAACAGCTTGAACCTGCGACCGCCGAGGTGCTCGAGACGGTCTGCTGCGGGCTGGATGGGCAAGGCCCCGTCGGGATCGAAGCTGCGCGCGTTGACGTAGAAACCGGAGGGACTGCGCGATTGCTCGACGATGATGCCGTTGATTCTCTCGATGCTCGATTCGATTGGGCCGGTCTTTGCATAGTAACCGTATTGAGGCAGGCGTTTGCCGGCGATTTGCCAGTCTTTTTCGCCTCGATTTACGTGGACCTTTGCGCCGGATTTCCAGGTGATGATCTGCCGGTGGATGTCACCGTCGATGAACTCGACTTTTTCGATTGCGTCGGTGGCGATGCTGCGGACGAAGTCCTGGGCGAGCCAGTATTTGCGGACGGCGCCGCGCCCGAAGGCAGGTCTATCAATCATAAGTGCGTGGCCTTCGAGGATTTCGGCGCTGATGTAATCGTCGCTTTCGATACCGTGTTCGCGGCGCGTCCGCCCGCCCTGGTAACGGCTGGAGTAGCCGACCCCGTGCAGGCTGAACTTGTCGTGGAGCACGGCATCGAACCAGGGGACCCGCTCCCAATCTTTGCAGCCAATGTTGATACAGAAGCTTTTGCCGACGGGTGTTATCTGCAAATGCTGACAATCGGAGCCGTCGAGGTAGCCGATGAGCTGGTCGTGCCCGGCCTCGGAAGTTGTGGGGGCGTTGTCGCCTAAGTAGTCGCGTATCCAGGCGAACGACTCGCCCCAGCACTTGCGGGTTTCGAGCATGGAGTGGAAATTGCCGTCTCTGTCGTAGTAATCGAAGCACGGCAGGGATGTAAAGACGTCGATGAAGTAGTGCGTGGGTTTGAGGCCGGGCTTTATGAGCTCGAGGTTGCGCTTGACGAAGGGCATAATACGGTCGGGCCGCCAGCGGTAGCTTTGCGCATCGCGGCCCCTGTTAATCCAGGCCTTGATCGGCTCGCCCTGCTCGGTGAAGCATATATGGTCGTAGCTGTAATCGTCTGCATCGGGATAAAAGTCGATGTAATTATCGTGGAGGCCCCAGGGGATGTCGTGCTCGCCGCAAAGCTTTGCTATTCTTCGCATATCGTCAACCGTGCCGAGTTTGGGCTGGGGCGGGTAGATATCGGGCAGGCGGTAGTCGTAGCCCCATCGCTGCCAGACGTGGACGGTCAGTAGCGAGTCGGTCAGACCGTAGGCTATCATCCGCCTCATCGTCTCGGCTATCTCGGGATAGCGCCCGCCCCAGATATCGAAGACGAATCTGCCCGCCTTGCGTTCGAGGCCGGGGGCCGCCTTCTTATCGTAGAGCGGCCGATACTTTCGAGCACAATCAAAAGCTCCTTTGCCGCTCGGTACAAACGTCATCGTTGCATTGAGGTGCGTGTGCAGCGCGTATCTCTTAGTGCCGGGATTTACTTCAAGAAAATCCGGCGGATTGTCGGACGCCGTCAGCAGTGACAGACCGCTTTCAAAATCGAATCCCACATGGCTGGTCGAAAGGTTGTGTCCGCCGAAGCTCGCCCGAAAGGCCTTAGGCCCGACGATGCAATATCCGTGGCCGTAATAGACGCGCGGGGCCTTTTGGTCGGCGGGCCCGAGGGCGATGTCGGTGATTCGCATAGGGCATTCGAGGGCGATACGCAAGCCGGCCTTCTCTTTCCAAATCTTTGCGATCAAGTCAAATTCCTCGTCCGCGAGCGAAAGGTGATGTGTGATATTCAGCTTTCCTGTGGAACCCTTTTCGGCATCGACCTTCTGCACTACGATAGGGGACATGTCCGCTCCGACCTTGTGGCGCAAGACGGAGGTCTGCAAGCCGTCAAATACGACGCAGTGACGTCCGTCGCCGAAAGCGATGGCCGAATCGGCCAGGCCGTTTGTACCGAGGACAATAGCAGCCAGGTAATCTCCTTCAGGTTTGAAGACAAACTCATTCGAAGCCGGCTGCTTCTTCGATTGGACAATAGCGGCGGCGCGATTGCGCAGTTGTTGGCGCTGGGCATCGGTGAGCTTGGGGGGCACAGTCCCGGCAACGACCATCGGCTCGCCCCAATAGGACGAATCGCAGGTCGTATTGCGCTTTGGGCCGGGATGGCTCTCGAGACGCAGGAGTATCTGTTTGGCTGCGAACCGGCTCAGATCGACCTGCCCATCAACCCATTTTTTGCTGTCGGTGTGCCGCTCGAAGAGCGCCGAGTCATTTGCCCAGACGCGGAACGTCACGCCGTCGCTGGGAGGCTCGCCGGCGGTGTGGTCCCGGATGGCGTTGGCAAAAGTGAGCCTGATGGGCGTGACATCCGGCAATTTGAGCAGGTATTCGGCGAAGATCGTTCCGCCGGCGGGTTTCCACGGCGGGTGCATCACAATTGCATGTTTTGTCGGACCGCGGGTAACCTGATAACGGGCGAAGTTGGCGGACGACCGCAGCGACGCGCCCTGCCAGCCGACCGGCATATACACCAGAGGTTTGTCATAATAGCGCCAGGCCAGCCGCTGGGTGCGCAGGGGCCAGAGCGGCAAGGCGCCATTGGCCGGGACGATGTTCACGGGCATTTCGGCCGCTTGCGCGGAGGTGCGCCGGACTTTTTGGAAATTTGATTTGAATACTTGAATGGCGTGCGCCGTCACAGCGCTGCCCTGATGTTGAAACGCTGCGTAAATGTGGACCGGATAGAGTGCGGAAAATGCACCCTTGCCGGCAGCTATGCCGAACGTGGCTTTGGCTTGACTGCGAGCGTCAACTGCAAGGAGTTTTTCCTTTTCGCCTATGGCGTACCACTGGTCAACAAGGCCGGCCATCCGTAAATTGACCTTCAATGTCGAAACGCCGCTGTTGCTGAGCGTGACCTTGACTTCGCAGGGCTTATCGTACTGCGTGACGTCCTGGATGTCATCTATGGTCAACTTCAGCGGGCCTTGCGTGACGATATGCCCGTTGAACGCCGCCGCGTTTCCAGCAGCGAAGAAGAGCAGCGC
>JAGMDR010000231.1 GCA_023128595.1 Planctomycetota bacterium
TGGCGGCCTGGACGACCTGGGCATCGATGGGATTCTTGTCATAGTCGTTTGAAATGTGGAACTGGATTGGGGTCCGTGAGCCATCCCGGTCGAGCAGGTCGTTGATGCCACTTTCGACATCTACAATAAGAGGGACCGTCACGCGGATTAGATTGAGCTCTTTACAGAGGTTCTCCTCGATATAATCCTTGACCGCATAGGTGGCATTCTGGGTTTCCTTCGGTGACAGCAGCGAACTGTAATCCCGCGGGAGGATTTTCTCCAGTTCGGCATAGTCGCCAATTCCCGGGCCGGCAAGGTCTGCTTTCTTGTCTGCCATTACGTACTCTCCTAAATACTCATTATTGATTATTTAGCTCCATCTTGTCGCTGCTCTTAGATGTACTCTATGGTAGCCGGCGGCTTGGGAGTCAGGTCATACAAACAGCGGTTGACGTCTTCGATTTCACCAACGATGCGATCGCATAAGCGGTGGAGCTTTTCCCAGGTCAGTTCGGTGGCGGTTGCAGTTCGGGCGTCGGTGCTCTCGATACAGCGGACGACGATTATCTGGCCGAACTCGCGCTTATTGTCCCTGATCCCTGTTGCTCTGTCATTGAGCAGGACAGCCATATACTGGAATGCGCCGCTGTCGCCAAGCTCTTCTTCGACAATTGCCGTGGCGGCGCGGACGGTGGCCAGTCGCTCGCGCGTTACTTCGCCGACGACTCGTGTCGCCAGGCCCGGTCCTGGGAATGGAATACGCTCGGCGATGTCGGCCGGCAGGCCCAGGAATCTACAGACCTCGCGGACCCCATCCTTCCTGAGCGTTTTCAGCGGCTCGACGACGGCGTAGCCGTAAGCTTCCTGCGTGTCGATACCAACCTGGGCGAGGATATTGTGCTGACGTTTGATGCCGGCGACGGTCTCTTCGATGTCCGTAAGGATGGTGCCGTGGAACAGGAACTTTGCTTCGGATTCTTTGACGAGTCGGCCGAAGACCTTCGAGTAGAATGTATCGGTGACGGCCTGTCGCTTCTCTTCGGGGTCGGTCAGACCGGACAAGGCACTGAGAAATTCCTCTTGGGCGTCCACTAACTCGACGGGGATATCCATTCGTGCGAAGGTCTCGACAACGCGTAGCGGCTCGCCTTCGCGCATAAGGGCGCTGTCAATAAAAACAGTTTTGAGCCCGTCGCCCAGCGCGCGGTGGCCGAGGACCGTGACGAGCGAGCTATCAACGCCACCGCTAAGCGCGTTAATGGCCTTCGCATCACCTACGGTCTGCTTGATTTGGGCAATTTGTTCTTCGACGAACCTCTTGCAATCCATTGCATCCTCCTTGTAAGTTCTTATTGAGTTATATCGTAATTAGCCTCATTATGCGGCGGGGAATGTACCAGCTCCTCCAGGAACTGTCAAGAATTATCACAGATTTGCCGAGATGGAAGCCAGCAATGAGTCCGTGGGATTGAAATGCCTTATGTTGTAACAGGAGAACTATCCCCGGGCGACTTTGCTCTGGGTTAGTCTTGGGTTGTGTATTTCGACTACTGAATCGAGGAGGTCTTTGCTTTTTCGACTTTTCTTGATATAGAGGCTTCTAATTCTGGCCAGGACATCCGAAGATTCGACCTTGGAGAGGAAATCGACGAGGCTTGTCAACGTCAAGCCCTCGATCTCTATTTCAACGATTGTCTGGGAGTAGTCAGAGTCAAGCGGCAGTACGCGCTGTTTCATTGTCGCGATCTTTCCTTTAAGGTCGGACTGGCGGATTAACGATTCAAGGAAAGGCAGCAGCTCGAAGGTCTGACGCTGGGAGGCCACTTTTGTGCGCAAATCCCGGAGACTGTCACGGAGAAGGACGTATTCTTTGCCGGCGGCACGGAGTTTTCGGAGCTCCTCCTGTTTTTGGGGGATAACGCGTTTGAGCGTTTCTATTCTGTCCTTGGTCGGTTTAACCACAAAGGCAAAAAACGACCAGGCGACCGCGAAAATCGCCAAAGCGGCTGCGAGCAATTTTTCTCTTCGTGTCAAGCGTATCATCTCTGCTCCTGTATCGGCGAAGATACCAACATAGTGAATTGAACGATGCCGGTCTTGGGCTGTTTTTGGTCGGCCTGAACCTCGACTGCCGTGAATTCAGGGACTCGCTGCAACAATCGCTGCCACTCATACACGGATTCGAACGAATCAGAGGTTCCGGTTATGCGAACGGTATCGCCGGCTATCAGCAGGTCGTCAACTTCGAGATTTGCCTGCGAGGGGGTGCTGGCACTTACGCTTCGCAGGATTTGCAGCGGACCCAAGGCTGCCGGGTTGTACGAGGCGAAAAGCTGGTAGTCCTTGCGGAAAGATTCGAGCCTCTGCTCCAACTGGGCCAGCGGGCTCACAATGTTCTTCTCTTCGGGCAGGGTGGTTTGAAAAGTCCGGCGAATTTGGGCCTTTATATCTGCGTATCCCGCTTCCAAGCGTGAGAGTTTCATGAAAAGCCCGGCCACCAGAAAGACAACGATGGCTCCTGCGAGTGCTGCGTAAGTTACGAGCTCTTTCTTGAGGTGGAGGGGCTTGCCGGTGTCGTCATTATGAGCAGCAAGGAAGTTGATGCCGTTGGTGTGACCGGGTGCGAGCAGCCGCAAAGCCAAACCCTCGGCGACACAAACTGAAGGATCGGTTTTTTCGTCGCGTGGAGTTTTTACGTCGGCGGACGGATCGACAATGGTCACCCGGCAATCAAGGCTTTGTTCAATGAGTGATTTGAGATAGCCGCAATCGCCGTTTGTGGCGAGCAGGTAAATGCCGGTATTCTGTTCAATTCCGGCTCCAAATACTCTGTGCCAGGTGATTTGGGCTTCGCGTGAGACGATCTCGGCAAGGGCGTCCTGCATCGAATTGAGATTTTCCCCGGAAGGCGGGGCAACTGGAATGTTTCTGACGATCAAAACATCGTTGTCGGCGGTGACGGCCAAAGTAAGGCAGGATTCATCTACATAGACGATGATGGCCCGGCCGGTTCCAATTTCCGGATGATTGGCCGCGATAGTGGAATGGACTGCAAAAACCGGCGCCTCTACGAGCACGGGGTGTATCTTTGCGCCGGCCAGGAGGTTCAGTCTTTCGTGCAGTGACGTTCTGCTCAGTGCTCCGGCAAGGACGAAATATTTGTCGTCGGAGGACCGGTGCGATGAACAGACCTGGGCGACAATCTGGTCCGGCGGTATCGGAAAGCTATTTTCCAACGCGGCGGAACTTCGTTGGCGAAGCTGGTCGAGGCCGGCGGCGTCGGTTTCGAGGTTCCGGAAGAAAACGGCATCATGGGGCGTTGAAACAGCCACGGCGGCACGCCTGTCAAAACCGTATTTGCCAAACAACGACCGCAGCATGTCGGGTAGAAAATCCGTAGCCCGGCGGGTTTGCGTGGTAAAGACGGTTTCGATGCGGAAGCCCCGTCCCGTGCTCATGATTTGCACGGCACGCAAATGGACCGGACCAATATCAATGCCGATACATCGCTTAATCATTATCTTGTCTCCGAGTCTGCATCATACAAGGACCGCAATGTTCCAAAGCTGTGTCCTTCGAATTCTTTGTACAGAATGACATCAACGTTTTTGGTTGCCGTATTTCTTCGAATCAGTGCAACTATGGTGCAACTGCGGCTATCGGCATTTCCCTGTGCAGTGACCTGATAATACTGGTCAGTCGGGCGGACGGTGGCGGTTTTTCTGATCGCCTGGTAGATGCCGTCGGTCATGCCGGGGACGTCGCGCAGCTCCGTGATGGCGGCAAAAGGTCTGATTTCTCGGCGGTCGATGATTATCTGAGCCAGAGCCGGGTCCATCTTCTCCGACAGGCTCTCGATCACTAACTTTGAGGCGCAATTGATGTTGATCTTTCCGTCGCCTTTGACCGTTAAGTAATCACGGATACGGTCGAGAATCTGCGGGGTTATTCCTTTGATAAGCAGAAGCTCCTCCGTCGTATCGAGCGGGCCGTTCCTGGAGCGATACGGCGGGACCAGGTCGCTGTAATAATCCGACTCAGCGCCTAAATTCTGGTGCTTTACGAAGGACAGGCACGTAGTTTCCTCGTCGGTGTCGGTCCAATCGATAATTGAAGGGACCAGACCATAGCCAATACGAGAATCGCCAAAATCCCGGCGATTCAGCAGATCGATCAGCCGGAGCAACTGGTCTATTCTGGTGCGGTCAAGTTTGCCAGTTTTGGTTCTGAGGAGGTTGACGTTCAACTTGCCGTTTTCTTCGGTGACGGTTATCGAGCAGGTCCCCTCGCCCAGAGTAATAGCTTGTTGGCCGGACAGGAGATTCATCAGCTTGCCGTTTGTGCGTATATCGGAGGGGCCTTTGAGAACGGCGATTGCAACATTCAGCCCCGCTCCGGCACAATTGAGCGCCTGGGCGGACTTTCGCAAACCGTCGGCGGCAAAGAGCTCGGCACGGGATTTATGGTTGAAACCGAACAGCAAGACCGCCAGCATTATGATCGTACAGAGAACGAGCACAATTACAAATCCCTCCGGCTGTGTTGTTGTTCTGTTAAATTTCATTGTTCGTTAGCCGCCGCTGCCATCTATGATGGAGCTTCGTTGTCTCGATTCTTCCGAGAACATATATGTGCGATAGTGCTATAGCTGCATTGGCGGCGATTCTCATCTTCACAGGTAATACTGATTCTTACCGCGCCCGGCAGTTGTTTCTTTTTCGTAAAATCCCATTCGCCCAGCCATTGCCGTCCGTCAAAGAACGTCAGCTCGATGTGCTCGACGCTTTCAATGAGCGGCGACCAGTTTCTGTTTTCGACGAGGGCCTTTGGCGTTTGGACAAATCTTCTCTGGCTTACGAAGAGTGTGCCGGTACTTGGGTCAAAGTTGTAAGCCACGTCGAGCAGACCATCTGTTCGCTCTTGTGCGAGAGAGAGCCGACTGGTGGTTACAAGCTGCAGAATCTCACCGGCCGGGGCATTTGAGCCGCCTTTGAAATAGTTGACCGGACTTTCAAGGATGCCTTTTGTTTTCGGCAGAATCGGTTTGCCGCCGCTCGCGGGGCTCTTCGGTCTGACGGCATAAGAGCAGCGAATCTGGCGAGCCATCTGCTGCAATACGTCGCGAACGTCTCGAGACAGAGTCATCCTGGTTTTGTAAGCCTCGGCGGATTTCGATGCTGCAAAGTAGCTGCCATAGACCATAGAGACGATCGAAACGATTATCGTCATAGCCACGAGAATCTCGATCAAAGTAAAGCCGGTTCTGCTTGATCTATGTCTCATTGTAATTTCCTGTCGGCAACGTATGTTGACATTTGCAGATGCTTTCCGCGGATGCCCTGGTTCCAGGTGACATCGACGGATATTTTTCGCAATCCGGTGACGTCGGCTTGTGTCAATTCTGGCAACTGCAGGTCACTAACCTCGGTTCGCCACCGCAGATCCAGCGTATCGTTTTCCACGGAGCCCGAATCGGCTCCCACTTGTGGGTAGCCGAGGGCCAGCGTCTCTGCGATCTTCTCCTGGGCCAGGAAAACAGCCTGGGAAGTCATCTGTGCCGCGTCGGCCATCCTGATGCTGAGCAGGTGGAGCTTGAGCAAGCCCAGCAGGGAGATTGAGACGATGGCAAGGGCCGCAATAACCTCGACAAAGGTAAATGCGCCGAGCGCGGCTATCCGGTCTGTAGTCTTGCGGGTATTGTCTTTGCGCATCTTATCCCAGATCATCAAGGTTCCAGCTTTCGATGTCGGCATTATCATCAGAGCCGCCATCCTCACCGTCTTTGCCGTAGGATTCCAGATCATAATCCCTGCTGTGGAGGCCCGGAGATATATAGACATACACGCTGCCCCAGGGATCCACGGGAACTTTGTCTAAGTAGCCGTCGCTGTTGTAACCTCTTATGCCGGGGTCTAAGACAAGGGCCGCAAGACCTTCGGAAGTCGTTGGGAAACACCCGGTGTCGGTTTTGAACAGGGCCAGAGCGGATTCGATGCTGCGAATGTCAATTTTGGCCTTCATTCTGCGGG
>JAGMDR010000232.1 GCA_023128595.1 Planctomycetota bacterium
TCGGGCCTGTTCAATATCCGCGGCATAATTGCGGTCGCCAAAAGACCCAAGATGACCACCACGATCATAAGCTCTATCAAAGTAAAACCCCTATGCAGCGGACGCGGTTGTTTCTTTACTGGTTTCATCTTTCTCGATACTCCTCTAAAGGGCCTGATTTATATCAAATATTGGCAGCAGGATGGCCAGCACTATAAAGCCGATGACGGCGCCCATAATAAGAAGGATTGCCGGCTCGAGCAGCGAGGTGAGCGTTTTTGCCGTCAGCTCGACCTCGTTATCGTACATATCTGCAATATCTATGAGACCATCTTCAATGCTGCCGCTGATCTGGCCGGTTGCAACTATGTGAACGACGATAGGCGGAAAGAGTCCGGTTCTTCTTATTGCCTCTGCGATACTATCGCCCTTGCCGACACGATCCCTTACCGAATCCAGCGCGTTTGCAACGAGGCTGTTTTGAACCACACCTTTTGCTATCTCGAGAGCGCGAAGTATCGGGACGCCGCTTACAAGGAGTATGCCCAGAGTTCTTGTCAGACGCGCTACTTCCAATTTGAGCAGGAGTCCGCCGAACAGCGGGAGCTTGAGCTTGGAGCGGTCCCAGGAGATTCTGCCTTTTGTGGTTCTGATCCAGGCTCCGATTCCAAAGAAGGCGGCACAAACGATCGCGGGAAACAATATCCAATATGCTCTCATAAAAGAGCAAATTGAGATAAGCAGGCTTGTGGGCCAGGGGAGCCGGCGATTCATTTCAAGAAATATCTGCGTTATGCTCGGCACCACGAAAGACAAGAGGAACATCACTACACCGACAGCCACCACAGCCATCATCAGCGGATAAGCAATTACGGATTTGACTTTGCCGGCAAGGCGGACGCGATTTTCGAGCATTTCGGCCAATCGCAGCAGGATCTCTTCCAGAGACCCGCTTGTCTGGCCTGCGGCGACCATGTTGACGAACACGTTTGAAAAGACATCCGGATATTTTGCCAGTGCGTCAGAAAGTGTGCTGCCTGCATTGACATCGTCGCGAACTTGCGCCATTACCCGGGCAAGGGGATTGGTTCGCGAGCCGGTACGGAGCACCTTGCGCCCGGGAGGTTTGTCATCTTTCCGCCGGTCGTAAGACGACAAGCGAGCATCGCCCAACTGTTCGACCAGCGCCGTCAGGGCAGGCACAAGCGGCATACCGGCACGCAGCAGTGTCGCCAACTGGCGCGTCACTCTGGAGATATCTCTGGTGCCGATCCTTCTGAGGATGTCGTTTGCAGGCACCTTCGGCTGCGCAGCAGCGAGATTATCTCTCGGGGCCGTCCGAGATGTCGGAACCTGCTTTTCGACGAGCACGTTGTGTTCAACCACCGGCACGTTGAGTCACCTCCAAACCTGCGTGCAGGCTGTCCTGCGTAACCCTGCAGACCTCTTCGAGTGTAGTCTCTCCGGCTAATGCCTTGCGCAATCCATCCTCTCTCAAAGTGGTCATACCTTGTTCAATGGCGGCCTGCTTAATGATATGCGAGCCTTGGCGTTTGGCTATCATTTGCTTTATGTCGTCGTCAAGGAGCAGCAGCTCGAAGATTCCCGTCCTTCCGAGGTATCCGGTCTTGAGGCAGTTTTCGCAGCCCTGCCCCTTGTAGAACCGGCCCTGGACTAATGAGGTCGTCCGGCTTTGGCCGGCGAGGGAGATCGTATGTTCCTGCGGACCGTGCGGGGCCTTGCATTGCGGACAGATTACCCGTATGAGGCGCTGGGCCATAATCGCAACGACCGACGACGAAATCAGGTAAGGCTCAATCCCCATATCGACCAGCCGGGTAACAGCCGAGGCAGCATCGTTTGTGTGCAGAGTGCTCAAGACCAGATGCCCCGTAAGTGAGGCCTGGATTGCGATCTCGGCAGTCTCGAGGTCGCGAATCTCTCCAATCATAATCACATCGGGATCCTGCCTGAGAATGTGCCGCAGGCAACTGGCGAAGGTAAGATTTATCTTGGGCTTCACCTGCATTTGGCCAATGCCCGGGAGCTGGTACTCAATCGGGTCTTCGACGGTAAGGATGTTTCGTTCTTCGCTGTTAAGCTCGTTCAGTGCTGCATATAGCGTGGTTGTCTTTCCACTTCCGGTCGGTCCGGTGATCAGTATTATCCCGTGTGGCACGGCAATCAGCCGGCGAAACCGCTCAATCGCATCGCTGCTGAAGCCGACCTGCTCCAAAGTCAGCTCGCCGCGGCTCTTGTCGAGCAGTCTGAGCATCACCCTTTCGCCGCCGAGCGTCGGGATGATAGAGACGCGGATATCCACCAGGTCCTGTCCGATTCTGATCCGGCTCTGACCATCCTGTGGCAATCTTCTCTCGGCAATGTTGAGATTGGCCATAATCTTTACTCTCGAGAGCAGCGCAGGGATTTGCTGTTTCGGCAAAGTGCAGATATCGTGGAGCACACCGTCAATTCTGAAACGCACGCGCGCTTCGTTTTCATAAGGCTCGATGTGGATATCGCTGGCCCGGCTGTGCACCGCCTGAAAGAAGATTCTATTGATGAGCTTTATGGCGGGCGCTTTGTTGGCGATGTTGAGCAGGTCCTCCGCCTGCGTCTGAACGGAAGAACCGTCAATGTCACGACCGGTAGCGGGCGAATCCTGTGCGTCCCGGGTGTTATCTTCGGCGTCTGTGGCCGTGGTCTGATAGTAACACCGGCTTATTGCCTTTTCTATTTCGCAAGCAGGACAAACAACGCGCGTGCAAGGCCGGTTTAGAATGCTTACAATCGCATCGTAGGCTTCGACGTTGAGCGGATCGGCCAGGGCAACAGCAAGGTGCCCATCTTCCAACATAATTGGAATGGCACATTGCTTTTTGAGAAATTCGAGCGGCAGGTTTCTGACCAGGTCCGGATCCAACTGCTCGGGTGAGATGGACTGTAGGTAGTGACTGGGCTGTAACAAGTTTTGTATGTCAGGGACCCGGTTTTGCAATTGCCCCGGGCTCTGCATTTCGCAGGGCGCTGCAAGATTGGAACCCTCGGCTACCTGTCCGCCCAGCTCCGTATTCACCACTTGGTCTCCTCAAAGTCAGTAAAGAACGATTGAATTGTCAGTCGCGTCCGTTCCTGTTCCCAAGGTCTTCCAGCGCCGGCGCCATTTCTTGTTTCTTCTTTTCGGTTATCTGCTCCAAATCCTGCTGACTGCTTACGGCGTGCGGCGTTATGAAGATGAGCAAATTCGTCTTCTGGAGCTGATCCTTCTGGAACCTGAACAAGGCACCGAACAAGGGTATGTCGCCGAGGAGAGGAACCTTCTTCTGGACGGTAACAATGTCGTCGCGAATAAGACCACCTATGACAATTGTTGAGCCGCTGTTCATCGAGATTACGGTTTGAGCCTCGCGTTTGGCCGTTGAGGGAGTATCTGAGGTTACGGTTCCAATGAGCTTTGTGAACTCGGTATTGACCTCAAGCCTGATAAGCCCGCCCTGGCTGATATGCGGCGTTATCTCGAGGCTGATCCCCACGTCTTTGTATTCAAACGTTTTTATGACGGTCGGCGTAATGGGATCTGTGCCCTCTGTAATCCTCGACTCCATAACAAAGGGTATGTTCTCGCCCACGACTATCTTGGCCTTGTGATGATTGGAGGTCAGAATGTGCGGGGTCGAAAGAATATTGACGCCGGAGACCTTCTGCAAGGCGTGCAGAATTGTGCCAATTCTCAGATTCTCGCCGGCCCCTCTCCAGGCGCCAAGCGCCAGTCCTTCGAGATTGCCGCTGGCAAAGTCAACTCTGGGACCAAAACCGGTCGCCCCGAAGAATCGAACACTGCCATCGACGGCCTGATCAAGGGTAGCCCAGTCAACACCTATTTCCCTCAGGCTGTCTTCACTTACCTCCATAATCTGCATTTCGACCAACACCTGCTCGCGAACGATGTCGAGCTTGTCAATGATCTCGGCGATGACCTCGAAATCCTGTGCCGAGGCGGCGATGATCAGCGAGTTTGTGCCCTCATCAGCGGTCACCTGAACGGACTGGCCTGCTTCGAGCGCGCCGGAGATTTTCAAGTTTGTCAGGGCAGCGGTGAGTGACTGTGCGACGTCTTTCGACTCGGCGTTCTTGAGGTACACCACATGGACATTATTTGTGCCAAGAGGCCGTTCAACGTCAAGCTGCTCTACTAAGCCGCGGATCGTCTCGGTATCCTGAGCATTGGCCACGACAATAAGAGAGTTCGTTCTTGCATCCGGTAGAATCTTGAGGCCCGTCTCGATTTGCACGGCACTTCTGCTGCGTGCAGTCTGCGGGGAAGCACCACTTTTTTTCTGCATTATGCGCGTAATCTGCTCGCTGAGGACCTGCGCAGAAGCGTGTTCCAAAGAAAACACCGAGACATCTTCCTTTGAGCCGGTTACGTCAAGTTCCTGAATAATTCTGGCGAGATGATGTATGTTCGAAGAGGTATCGGTAACGACAATCGAATTCGTTCTCGGATATGTGGCCATCTGTGAGCCGGTGGCCAAGAGGGGCTGGATGATCCGGCTGATTTCGGTAGCGTCGGCGTAATTGAGCGGCATGATCTGTGTAACAATAGAGTCGGTCTTCGGGATTTCATCGGGGTCACTGCCGATACGGACCTGTGGGCTGCGTTTTGCGGCTTGTGCCCTCGGAACTATCTTGACCAGGTCCGCGCCCGGGATGGCGGCATAGCCCTGGACATCCAGAATCGATTCCAAGACGCCATAAACGTCACCAAGGCGAATCTTCGTCGGCGACATCACCGTAACAGGGCCGCTTACACTCTTGTCCACGACAAAATTGATGCCGGTTATGTCCCCGATCGTTTTGAGAACGGTGCGAATATCGACCTGGTCAAAATTTATAGATATAAGCTCGTCGGCCATTCCAGGCTCGTTGAGCGCAGGCACATTTACTCGCGTCTGTGAGGACGCCGGCCCTGGAGCGGTGAGGGCCGTGTCACTCGCCGGTGAGATTTCAACGGGACCTACGGGAGGTTCGGCCGACGGCATAGTATTGCTTTTGAGAGCTGTGGCAAGCCTTGGCCGATATCCCAAGTTTTTTGGCCCACGCTTTGCCGTTTCGGACACTGAGAAGGCCTGGGAAGAGATCTTGTCATTCCTCTTGGCCAAGTTTGCACTCATTGTGTTTAGCTGCTCAATTTGCTTTTGCGCAATCTCTCCGGAATGCAGTCTTTCGACCGGCTGCACAAGGGCCTCGCGCTGCGGGCGAACAATCCCGGACGTAGAATCTGATTCACAACCCGCAGAGACTATGCAGACAAGGCAGACAGTACATAAGAGATTCTTCAGCATATCGAGTGCTTTGTTTCCATTTGTTTTTGAATGTTTTAGCAACATTTGTTTCACCTGCCCACTTGGGATTGTCTGATAGTTTACTGCAAATCAAATGTGAGTTTTTTGGTGTCACCGCCTCGTGATAACTCCAGGCTTATGGTCGGCTGCGACTTTGCCTTCTGGAAGACCTGGAAGGCCTTTTGCAAACTGGTCAATTGCTGTCCGTTCACCACACGAATAATGTCACCATTCTTCAGGCCAAGCACTTCAGCGGCGCGGACTTTTTCCAAGCCGGTTATCCTAAGTCCCTGCACCTGACCATTTACGGCGTAAGGTTGGATGACCGCCCTGGTCAATATATCCTCGACATATCCCATTTTCGTCGGGATCACGACAGCAGTCTGCTTAGGCGCCTGCCTCACAGATGAGATGGATTTGGGTTTGACAACTCTGCCGGTATCGGCCTCCGTTTTCGCCGAAGGCACCGGCGTACCGCTGCCGGAGCGGGTCTCGGCAGCCCTCAAGCTCAACATTTTTCTGTGCCCGTTATGCAGCAAGATGACCGCATTGCTTTCTATGCTCTCGATAGAGGCGCCTGCGATTGTCTGGCCCACTCTGTACAGGTCAACGGCCTTTGTTTCGGTGTTCTTTATAACAGCTCGAGAAATCGTCGGGCTTCCGGAGACTGTGCCAACCAATTCAAGGCCGAGTTCCCGGGTGGCTGAGGGGAACAGGCCGGCGGACACGTAACCTGGGTTGGACCCAACCCGGCCCGATGGCAGCCCGGCGGCCCCAAATATGCTTCGCTCGACAATGACCGAACAGTCGTCCACTAAGTTATGGGCCTGAGCCGGCGGATCAACCGCCTCGCTGTCTCCGGCGCCGGTCGCAGAGGCCGGTTTGAAAATCTCGCCCCGGTTGTACGACCTCAGCAGCGTGCCGGCGATAACACAGCCCAAAATTAGGGCAAGTGCTAACTTGCTTACGAATAGGAGTTTACGAACACACACATTGCCACCTTCCTTCATTGAAATATACTTTCTTCACATAAAAAACTATCGTCCTGTTGTGCTCTGCACTTAACCCACGGCGTCTAATTTGCGTATTGTATGCGTGCCGCCGGCAGCCAGGTTTTTGAAGCAGCTAATTATGGGGCTGGGGCGGCGATTGCAAACCCAGGAAAATGCGGGAAAACACTTCGTTACGCACGTTCCCACAATAAATAGTAAGAATAAAGTGCGGCAGCGGCAAACAGGACGTTTTGGCTTTGCTGAGCGTTGAAGCTCTTGGCTGGCCGGCTAAACCCTCAGTGAACGTGAGAATGTGGGAAAAGCATGGAATTTTCCGGATTATTGGGGTGTTTTCGCAAAATCGCCACGTTTCCAGCGCAAAAATCGGTCCTGTCGCGACAGCTCAATTTCGCAGAAGAAGCTGCCCAAATCGCAGCGGCCTTGCTGCATACCACTTTCGGGGTAGCCCTACCACCCTATTTCTAACCGCTTAGTCCTGCTTTCAGGGACGGTCCCGGAACAATTATATTTTCGCCAAATTTCTTTTTTCTTGAATTTTTTCTTGACATTCAATCCCTATCTTGGTACAAAGGATAAGTTGTTCCGTAAAGGAGGAGGCCATCTCCAACTAACATGCGGGAGGGTGGCCCCCGTGTTACATGTTTGTGTGACAGCGATGAAGCTCTCTAAGGAGCCTCTGAATGTATCTGGGGAAAATGTACGAACGGTTGGCAATTCTGTTGTCACTTGTCATCGTGACAGCGGCAAATGCTGCGCCTACGGGCTGCAGCTACGACAAGCAGTTAGTCGCAGGCGCCTGGTCCCCACGTTCAGATACTCATATCACTTTGACGCTGGAATTAGACCAGGTTGCGGGACCGCAGAATCCCGAACTGGCCCGTATCGCCGCGGAGCTTCTCGATCCGCCTGCCGGCTCGGCGGATTCATCGGCTTACCCTATCGGTGCCAAGCCGCTGCCCGGAGTTCCCGCTGCGCTCTTTATGGCTCTGACAGGATTCTTCTGCGTTTCATTTGTGAAGGACCGCAGGGTCTGGCTGGCGGGCCTGGCGGGGTTATTGTGGCTCGGCCAGGCGGGGCTTTCCGCTCTTCCGGAGCTGGCCTCGCACATAGCCGGTAAAAGGCAAATCAAACAACAGTCTGCCGACAATCTCACCTGTTTGCACGCGGGCGAGCATTGCGGCCGGCTGCGAAGCGACATTGAAGGGACACAGTACATCGGCCTGCTCCGGCATTTGGCCGGAATACCGGATGTCACAGTGTCGCATTCAATATCGGCGTTACTTCCGTCACTGCGAGCGAGGCGAAGCGGTTTCGATGCGCTTCGCAAAAGCGCTGTCTCTGCGCAGTTGGCGACGCCGGAATTTGCGCTAACGAGATTGGTATCGCACGTAATTGAGACCACAAGCTGCCCGGCTTGCGCAGCCGAGCAGCCTGTATGTTTTTCACCAGCATTTATTTTCTCGAATTTGGCCCGCGGCCCGCCTGCGTCGCCCTGATTACTAACTCCTTCTTTGATGAAGGGCCTATGCGCGCAGGGCCCTTTCAGACGGAGGTTGATGTGAATCTTAATTTTAGTAACTTCCTGTTAAAGAGAACACTAAAGGAGAAAAAGATGAAACGTTTAATATTTGCAATGTTAGCTGTTTGCCTAATTGCTTCTACGGCCTGGGCAAACGGCACCTATCCTGGAATAAGCTGGCCAATTGACGGGCCAATCCGCGTTGGGACTGAATTCACAATTTCCAACCATGACTTGGCCACTTGGGATATACTTAACCCTCAGGCCGGATGGAGTTGGGCCCCATCCAATAATCACCGCCTCTTCATGACCAATGACGACAACAATGGCGACCCAGGGATTGGCGGCGACGTACCAGGCATCAACAATGTTGAGTTTGATCTGGAAATTCTCTACGAAGGCGATGTGGGTAGCTGGAGCTCTGGCATGCTTGGCTGGAGTCAGTTCCGTGGACTGAACGACAACTATTGGGGTCCTGCTATTGGTTCTCCACCAACCGCCGATGACACTCTACCTACGGTTTATTGGCATCTCGGGGAATACGAGTCCTTTATGGTAAGTCTCCACAACATACCGTTCGGGCCGATAGAGCCGGGGCAAACCGACCACGCCTTTATGGCCGCGCTGTTTATCAACACCGGCTTTACAGACCAAGGGCACGCGAACAATTATTACCAGAGCGACTGGGTTTGGGCGTTCCCCTGTGACGATCTAATACTGCACCTTGACCTGACAAACGCTGTTGCACTCAACGAGGTCACCTCAATTGGCATGCTTATCGGGTCCAACCGTGTTCTCGCCAACAGCGGCGACTGGGGGCTTCCTGACCATACGGGAATCAAGATCTGCGTTGACACGATTCCTGCACCGGGAGCGATTTTGCTCGGTAGTATTGGTGCGGGTCTTGTTGGCTGGCTGAGAAGAAGAAGAATGCTGTAAGGATCAACTGGGTTGAGCAACAGAACTGCATTTTGGGAAAAGATAGACTTTGTGATTTAGGTCTATAGCTTGACAGGTTAGCAGGAGAGGGATCACACAAGGATGTGATCCCTTTCCTTATGCCTGCAAATCTCCCAAACCAGGCAGAAAAATGAAGATAATAGACTTACGAAGCCGGCTGACTGCGAAGAAGATCGAAGGTCGAACGGCTTTGTATCTTTCGTAACGACAGCACAGGGCAAGTAGAAAGAGCATCGCACGGACGTGATCTCTTTCTACTCCCTGAGCGTTACTTGAAGGAGATGCGAATGAAAAGATTAGATGTATCATGTTGGCTGCTTGCAGCCTTTGTATTGCTATTTGTTGGCCAGCCCGTGATGGCTGTGCCCACGTTTCAGGCTTACATCGTGAACGGCTGGGGAGGCACGCAAGGAGAAGATGAGGACAGTTGGTTTACATACGAGAACCCTTTCGAGCTCATCGTTGTAGGTTCCTACGGGCCCAAGACAGTAGAACTGACGCAAGTTACACTTGCGGCTTCGGTTCCAATAGGTGAGACCGGCACCATTTCAATTGCTGGTGCTGACGGTGTAGCCCTGCTTTTCGATAGGCCCGACGACCCGCTTCCCGGGACTGGGTATTACAATCCTAACGCTGATGCCGACATAGACCTGCTAACGGATGTATCCGGCAACAGCGGCGGCTATGACGGCTATGAAACCAAGTTGTTTCTTCCCGAAAGCCAGCGGCTCGCGAGCGAACACTATCCCTTCAAGGCTGATGTTTCCAATTTCCTGATCTATGGGTTAGGGGATTTTGACGACGTGATGGACCCTATTCACAACTATAACGCCGAGGCTCCCGGGACTATTACTGAGGAAGGTCACGGTGAAGAGAAGACGTATTCGATTTCGGTAACCGGTTTCACGCGGGTACACTTGGACGTCTACGGCTATGCCATAGAAGGGAAAGACGGTACACAAGAAGTGGAAAGGGTATTCAAGTCTAACTGGGAGTTGGGGCCCTTCTCGCACGATTCTACGTACCTCATTCCCGCGCCCGGTGCCGTCCTGTTAGGCAGTATCGGTGCAGTTCTTGTCGGCTGGCTAAGAAGAAGGAGAACACTGTAAAAGGAAGTATAAAAGGCAACTAACCAAGGGCAGGGCTTTCGCCCTGCCCTTGGGAGCTTTTAGCAAGGAGGGTTTTTATGAACAAATTGATTACAATAACTTTTCTGGTTGGCCTGGCTTTAGCCTCTACAACCGCACAGGCCAATCCGACGAAGGTGTACTTCGTAAGAAACCCAGCGTGGGGCGTAAATTATCCGGTCAATATGACTATAGCTGAGGCCCAGATATATGCTCTGGTAAGTGCATACGGCACTAATCAGGCTCTGTTTGAATTTCACAACGATGGGCCGGACCCTGCCGTGCTTACGAAGATATATTTCAGAGATGGTGGGCTGATTGTGTTTAACTCGCTTCAGGATTTCGACAGCGGTCACGATCTGAATGTTGACTTCGAGCCAGGTGCGTCCGGAACCCCTCCGCAGAGTGGCGGCGGATGGACGTCGTTCTTCTCAACGGACGCTGATTCGCCTATGCCCACATGGGGCGTTAATGAGGGCTACCCGACGGGTGAGCAATTGGGCATCGTTTTCGACATTGCACAGACCCCAGTTGCCCAAGACATTTCTGACGTGTTCGATGCTCTTGAAAATCGCAATCTGGAGATCGCCATCAAAGTTCAGGCAATTGGTGATAACCTCGAGAGCGAGTGGTTGATAAACTACATCCCTGCACCAGGTGCCATTCTGTTAGGCAGTATTGGTGCGGGTCTTGTTGGCTGGCTGAGAAGGAGAAGGGCACTGTAGAAAAACACGATCATCAACTTTGAAGAAGCCTTTAACAAAACAGGGCGAACTTGTATGACTTCGCCCTGTTTGTTTTGTGTGCCGAGCATCTATTTAGTATCTGTTGCGGAAAGCCAAAACCGACAATGTCACCCCTGCGAAAGCAGAGGTCCACATCGAAAAACCTGGATTCCTGCTTTCGCAGGAATGACGAATGCTGTTTCCGCAACAGCAACTATTTAGCGGCAGCCTTTTACCCACACTTGTTTGCTTCCGCCTGCGGCGGGTTAGGGGTTTGCTGCTTTGTGAAGTGAAGGATTCCTCCAGCTTCCAATCCCATCCCACCAAACGGAGATATAATCAGCAAATGCCCCATTTTGATATTTCTGTTTGCACAGGTTAATTGCCATCTCGCGAAGCTGGCGCATACTGCCGAGCCCCCCGACCTGCCAGGCGCTTGCGCCTATATCGGCAGCCTGGCGCTGGGCCTGCTCAAAGTCAATCGTATCGGCGGTCAACAGTTGGGCGAGCTTTTGGGCCTCCGGCTTCAACAGCTTCTCCCAGCGGCGTCTCTCCGATTCCTCCTTTTCCAGGATTTCAGTCAACAAATGCTCACGCTCTCTTTGTTCGTCTTCCCGTCTGGCTCTGGCCTGTGCCAGCCTTTGGGCGCGATGCCTTCTGCCCGGAGGCGACAATACCACTTCCAGCACGCCTGTCACCGGATCGACAATTACCCAGACCAAAAAGGTTGCGATCAGAGTCCCCAGTGCAATGCCCACCAAGAGCTGAACGCCCGTAGCTATGCCCAAATACCCCAGGCATCCCGCCAGGCCGCCTAAAAAAGGCGTCATAACATAGAAGGCCGTGTAGTACGTAGTGCTGGTCAGCGGATGCTCTATCCGGATCTCCTGGCTCCTGCCGAGACTTCTGAAAACCGCAAGATACAGACTAATCAGAATGAAAGCTGCTAACGCGCCGTGCCCCGACAGAGAGAATACCATCCACCAATGAAAACCGGCCTGGCGCAAGGCCATGACAAAGACAAAGCCAATGCACACTATGAACCAGACCGTGCCGCCAAGGTGTATAGTCCTGAGCGTTTTTCGATTTAGCATTCGCTCCCTTTCGGCAAACCCAATCCTAAATCCGCACCAAATTCAAACGTCGCAGCGGTGAAGTTATCTCCCGGCGGCACCGGAACGGTATTGAGGCGGGCCAACCACAATGTTGACAACCGAGAAGGCCCGGCCAATCGGCCTGGCGAATTCTTCTATTACCATCGCTATCGACGCCAATATAGTCGGCGGAATGTATATTATATCACCTTCCTGCAGGAGAACGTCCTTGCTGGTGTCCCCACGAGCCATCATCTTTTTAAAATTGACTTTGAATACTTTGGGCTTAACGTTCTCATCATGTGACGGCCTTATTACGCGGGTCCGCTCCTCCCAGGCCATAGGGTTAATCCGTGCCTCAGCAATGGCGCTTAGAACGGTATCGCGCCCCGTGTATACCTTGGGGCCCGGCACATAGACCTCGCCCAACACGTAGTACACTGCGCTTCGAAAAGCGATAACGCGTACGTCTATCGGCTTTTCATCCACCAGCTTGTACAGATCCGAGGCTTTTGCTCGCAGCTCATTTGAGACCTCCTCAAGAGTTCTGCCGGCCGCTTGTATCTCGCCCAGGGCTTCAAAACTAATCTTGCCGTCCGGGCGAATCAGTTGTCTTTGCAGGTTGATTTCCGGCACTTTTGAGCACTGCACTTCAATCTCGTCCGGGGGCTGCAGAATGTAATTTTCGGCGGTAACGGCGACTTGGTGCGGCCTTAGAAATGCTTCGATATCCCTTGGGTTGCACACCGAAGAACAACCCGTTCCACTGATTGGAATTAGCAGCAAAGCCACTACTGCAACTGTAGGCACATACCTCATTATCATTCTCCTTTTTGCCTGGACTATTAGATTCCTTTTCTTACATATATCCATATATCGGCTTGTTTGCAAGCAGACTGCAATTTGTAAATACTATACTCAATATCGCGTTTCTGTCAAGCACTTACGTCAATTACCGGATCTGCCGGCTTGCCGGTGCCGAAGTACATTTGCCCCTTCGGATGACAGGCAATCGCAGAAGACGGTAAGCCATCTGATGCAATCGGGCAACGGGAGTTAGCAGCCGTTCCTACCGGCAATTATCACCGTCCCACAGCGCTTTGTTATAGGACTGGGAACTATAATAATTTCCTTCTAATTTTCTTGCAAAATGCCTCTGTTGGTTGTAGAGTGCCGATTCCGCACATACAATGTGCCAATTCGGGCGATTAGCTCAGCCGGTAGAGCAGCTGACTCTTAATCAGCGGGTCACAGGTTCGATTCCTGTATCGCCCATTTTTT
>JAGMDR010000233.1 GCA_023128595.1 Planctomycetota bacterium
AGCGAAGCAGTCTATTTAGCCTGCGGTTTTACCGCAGGTTTGACTTATGAAATCCCACTTGACAGAGTACTACACTATGGAATCCTGGACGATACAAAAGCTCTTGAACTGGATCACAGGGTACTTCACCGATAAAGGCATCGATTCGCCCCGCCTAAGCGCCGAGCTTCTGCTAAGCCACGTGCTGGGTTTGAAGCGCATCGACCTGTACACCCAATTCGACAAGCCTCCCGACAAGCAGCAATTGCATCAACTGCACGATTTGATAAAACGCGCCGGTCAAAGAGAACCCGTTGCCTACCTGACCGGCAAAACGGAATTCTACTCGCTCGAGCTCAACATAACGCCTGACTGTATGGTCCCTCGCCCGGAAACCGAGCTGCTCGTCGAAAGGGCCATCGAATTCCTGCGAACCCGCGCCGCCGAAAATCCCGCGATGCAAAGCATACTGCAAGAAGGACATATCCCCGATGACAATCGCAGCGGCACTCAATTCGTGTGCGATTTGTGCACCGGCAGCGGCTGTATCGCAGTCGCAATCGCCAAAAACTTCCCCGACGCCTCGATAATCGCAACGGACATCTCAAGCGCCGCCCTCGGCATCGCCGCGTCAAACATCGAAAAGCACAACTTGAAAGAGCGCATCACCCTGCTGTGCGGCGACTTGTTCGACCCTCTTATTCCCCGGTTAGATGTCCGCAAGTTCGATTTGATTGTGTGCAACCCCCCCTACGTAAGCGCTCCCGAGTTTGAAGCCCTCGACAAAAACGTAAAAGACTACGAGCCGAAGCTCGCACTTCTCGCCGGGGCCGACGGCCTCGACGTCTACCGCAGGATAATCAAAGACGCCGACCGCTTCCTAAAACCCGCCGCAGCGTTGATGCTTGAGATAGGCTACGCCCAGGGACCCGCCGTCAGAGAGCTTCTCGGACAAACCGGCGCCTTGCACCAAATCAAAATCGAAAAGGACTTCCACGACAACGACCGAATCGTTACCGCAAAAAAACACCATTCTGATTACGCCTAAAACCGGCGTTCCTTTCATCACCATCACCCGATATAGAATAGCGGTTGTCATGTCATCAGATTCAGTTGACGACCTCTGCAACCCGGCACACGGTCATTCCATACCATAACGCAATTCCTTGAAATCTCAGGCTTTTATGATAGCATAGGGGCCGATGACTTTTTGGATAGGATGGTAAAGGTAGCCTGGCACAGATTGTATTTGCTATGCGCCCAATCACAGGACCGGGGACGAAGAAAATAATGGGCATTAAGTTCTTGAATAATTTCCTTTTACCGGCAATTCTGCTGACATCTTTCCCTGGCTGTAGCGAGCGCACTATTGAGACTTTTGAGTCGGGGCGAGCTGTCTCCGGGATCGGTTCCGATGAGTATAAAGGGGAAAAGTCCGGCAAGGTTACGGAACGAATCGTTTTTTCCAGTAACCGTTCCGGTCCCTGGCGTATCTGGATGATGAATGCAGATGCCTCGGCAATGCGACAACTAACTAAGGGCGGGCCTGAGGAGCACGACGTGGACCCGGCTTTTAGCCCCGATGGAAGAAACATTCTGTTGAGCTCCAACCGCGGCGATAAAATCGGGGTGTGGAAAATGTCCATCGACAGAGCTTCAAGGCTCGAAAGGGTTTGTGACAGAGACCAGGCACAATGGTCACCCAACGGCAAGAAGATTGTCTTTCGGCGTAATGGAAAGATTTACACCAGAGACCTGGCAACCGGCAAAGAAAAGAAAATCACGCCTAATGACTGGCTCCATTGTTCAGGTCCTGCATGGAGTCCTGACGGCAAAACCATAGCCTTCGCTTGCAGATGGGACGCAGGCAACATGATTTTTACCGTTGAAGCAGCAGGCGGCACGCCCGCGAAAGTCTATGACAAACAAGGAGCCTGTGAACCCCAGTGGTCCCCCGACGGACAACTCCTTGCCTACGAAACAGAAACACACATCTCTACGATCAGGCCCGATGGGAAGGAGAATCGTCCGATTACCTACTTTGGGGGAGTGCAGCGTTATCCTCGGTGGAGCCCAGACGGCAAATATATCGTCTATTGTCAGGGCGTGACGCAGCGCGGTCCCTGGGAACTCTATGTCATCCCCTCGAAGGGCGGAGCACCGGTCAAGCTCACCGAAGGTGCTTCCGACATGAATCCCGACTGGAAATAGAGTCTTTATTGTGAGACAACACTCAAAAGAGGAAACTCTATGAGGCTTTACCAATCTACAGTGTTAGTCTTGGCCGTATTGGGTGTTTGTGTTGGAGCGGCGTCGGCATCCGATGGGCAGGAGGGTCTCAACAGCATCCTTAATGAAAGCCCATACACCTATTTATTGGATACCGGCGCCCCATCGCCCGGGGCCTTGTCCGAGAGAGAGCTGGCCCGGAAGACCGGCTGGACAATAGTCCCAGAGGATAATCTCAGGCACAAATTCAGGGGGGATACAGTTTTTCTAAATGACAAGATTACGGTTGTTTTGCGCCGCAGCGGCTCTGGTGCCGAGGTCTATTCACAGACGGCAGACGGCTTGAAGCAGCGTGCGCAACTTTTTGCATGTGCTGACGGAGCAGATCGAACTGCCGGCCTCTCTTCGGTCAGAATAATTGAAAACAACCCGGCCGCAGTGATGTTGGAGCTGGTTTTCCAAACACAACAACATAAGAATGTCTCGGCCACTTATCGGCTGACTACGGGCCAGATATATCTGGAGATTGCTCCGGGTGATGGTATGAACAGACTGTTCATACGGAGCAATGCCCGGCACACGGTTGTTCCGGATTACTTCGGTGATGACGTGGTTTTCAGCCCCGGCAGCTTCAAGGGCTCCCGTATCGGCGTACCTGCTGAAAATTTCCTGCTGCACATGCTCGAAGGCAATGATGGCATCGTCATGTGCGTGTGGGAGTCCGACGAGGCGGCCGCGCAGCTCATTTCTTCCAGTGAAAGCCAGGGACGTGTTATCAGCGGTTGTGATATCCAGTGTATCAAAGGTGAGCGTATCTGGGTTGCGTTTATGGAAGGCTCCAACATCTGGCACGAACAGTTGATTTCGGACCAAGACAGGGACAGGGACATCATTCTTGACTGGGAACCACCTTTTCGGTGCCAGTGGCGGGCTGATTTCATCAAAAACGATGAATTGGCGCAATCATGCAACTTCAGGGACAAGCCGGAACCGGAGTCGGTTTGGGCCGCCGCGGATGAACAAGCCTGTTTCTGCTGGTTTGATCGTGACCGCCCGTGTGTGAGGATGCCCAAATTGCGGACGATGGAGATGTCTGAGAGTAACACGGCTGGACGTGCTTGGCCGGTTATCGTCTATCCTATCGACCGCAGCCGGGCCACACCTCTTAGGGTTTTTTGTCCGACCGACATTATGAGAAATACCCTGGGAGTGGGCCCGTGTGAGTACATCCTGGAAAAGGAGGGATTTGGCTCGGAACCACATTCCACGCCCGATCAGGTAACGCGCTGGGTCGAGAACCTGTTTAAGAAGAAAAAAGAAAAACAGGCCTCCGCCCAAATCGAAGAGCGTCTCGAACAAATGTTAGAGCACATCAGGCTGGCTCAGACGCGGATAAGCCAATATGGTGATTTTGCCCGGCGGGCGCGAAAACTAACCGATAAGGCAAAATCGAACAAAGCCGTTGCAGATGCTTTGGGAAGGCTTCTGGAGATGGTTGATCAGATGGAACAGAACATTGTGATAAAGTCGAATTCTGCCAAGCTCCCTGAATCTGCGGCTCGGCTAACAGATGAGATTATCGCCCTGGTCGGAAAAGACGGCGCCCAGGCAGACTGTCTGAAGTTAGGGTCACAAATCCGAGCCGTCGGTGCGGCGCAGGATAAGGCGCTGTCCAAATGCCGTATGGCAGTAAGGCGGATAAAACAACAATGCTTGATGATCGCTGCAAGAGAACCACAAGCGGGTGATTTTGCCGGAAAGGTCCGGGAGCTGGCCGAACAAATGTTGCAGGAGAAATGACGCGCGGCAATCTCTATTTTGCATAAGCCCTATATGGTTTTGATTAAAGGGGATGAAATGAGAATTCGTAAACAGAAGGTATTGAGGGTTTGTTCGGCAATATTGATTCTCATTCTGGGCACTTCAGAGGTGCTCTATGCGCAAGAGACAGGCATTGCGCGCGAGGGGCCGTTTACTTATTTGTTTGACACGGGTGCATCGTCCTCTGCTCCGAGATCGGGTGAGAGTCTCTCGAAAAGGGCCCGCTGGACCAAATTGGCGGAGGACAAAGTTACTCACAAATTTGAGGGTGACGTAGTTTTTCTCAATGACAAGCTAATTGTTGTCCTGCGCCGGGGGACCTGCGGCGCCGAAATATATTCGAGAAGCGACGGCAACCTTAAAATGCAGGCCCTGCTTACACCTGCCCCCGCGTCTTCCGACGCGAGTCGGGGCGGCGGGCCTGTGGGCGAAGACCAGGCCATCAGGCTTTCGTCGGTAAAGATAGTGCGGAACAATCCGACCGGTGTGGCAGTCGATGCCGGCTTTAAGGCGGCAGGTGGGCAGACCCTAATCTTGCGTTATGAGCTGCAAATGGGCCGGACGTTTATTAAGACCGAATCCCGCCGGGGCACAGCCCGGCTCCGCGTCGAAGCACCATGTCGGTTTGCGGTTCTGCCGGACTTCTTCGCCGATGATATAGTTGTTGATGCCGAGCATATCCCCATATCAAAAGCCGAATTGCCGAGTGAGAATTTCATAATGCACATGCTGGGCAATGGACAGGCAATCCTTATGTGCGTATGGGACAAGCGAGGCGAAGACGTGCGAATTAGACTGTCCGGCCGGGGCGGCAATAGAGCCATCACTAGCTCAGAAATACACTACGGCAACCAGGGAAAGGTCTGGATAGCCGTCCTGGAAGATGAGGGGATCTGGCATACGCACGAGGTCGCCGGAAATGATGCCGACAAGATTATTCGACTCAAGTGGGAAAGGCCATACCCCGCGCAGTGGCGAGTCGATTGGAGACTCGACAATAACCTTACAGACAGTTGGGAAATGATTTCCCAGAAGCCAGGTGGAGGATATGTCAAGCACGGCTGGTTTGGACAGCCGGAATCGCTCGGAACTCCCGATTGGATGAAGCCCGATCGGCAAAGGTGGACCACCGTGCTTGGCAGGTTCCAGTACCCCTGCTGGGTGGACACGAGCGGCCAGGGTTTCCTGCAACCACTAAAGAAAAAGCTGCGCTTCCAGGGCCCGGCTATCATTTATCCGATAAACCGTTTGAAAGAGACTCCAATTGATAAATTTATGGTGGTCGATATTGTGCGCCAGACACTGGGAGTGGGTCCCTGCGAGTATATTCTGGATGTGGAAGGACAGCAAAAAGAATCTGCGGGTATCGCCACTTGTGCTGCCAGGGACAAACTGAATGCTATCTACGGGAAAAAACTCCAGAAAAACAAAAGGGCTGAGGTGGAAAAGGCCCTGGTTGATGTGCTGGCTTTCGTACAACACATCCGCGTAAGAATCGACGATTATGTCGCTTTCGGGCGGCAGATTCAGAAATACTTAGCCGAACAAAAAAAGGCCCATCGGGAATTAGCCGAACCATTGGCGGAGATGGAGACAATTACTCGCAGGATTGACGAATATCTGGCGCAGAGAGCGGCGGCGATTAAAACACCCGAATACGCGGTCGGGTTGGTCGAGGGCTTTCGGACAAGACTCATTGACTACGAAGGTGACGACGCCCTGGAGAAATGTAAGAAGACCACCGCAGCTTTAGTAAAGATTGGCGGCAATCAGGATGAGCTTGTGGGAGAATGCCGCATGGCCGTAAAGATATTGCGACAGCGGGCCGGCTTGATCATGGCTACTGAGCCTCGGATGGCAAATATCGCCAGGGAAATCCGACGCCGCACTCGCCAAATGCTGCGCAATCCCGTCAGTTACGAGGCGCCAAGGCATTGACGCGGACCCCATTTCGCAATACGTCGCAGAATGGGAACCCGCCGAAAGCAGGAGACTGAGCATGTTGAACAATGAGTGGCTTCGTCGCACATTGCTGAGTTCGACCCTATTTGCAGTACTAATTGGAGGGTGTGGTAACGATGACGAGCCTGCCCCGCATATCCACCAAGAGATCACGACAAAGACGGGTATAGAGATGGTGCTCATACCCGGCGGGGAATTTATTATGGGGGACAACAGGGGTGAGGATGACGAAAAGCCCGCTCATAATGTTCAGATAAGCGCCTTTTATATGGATAAGTATGAGGTAACTCAGGATGCCTATAAAGCCATGATGGGGAGAAATCCGTCCAAGTTCAAGGGTGCCGATAAGCCCGTAGAACGGATCAGTTGGTTTGGCGCCATCCAGTACTGTAATATGCGTTCGCTCAGAGAAGGTTTGACACCCTGCTACGATCTGGAAACTCTCGAGTGCAACTACGAGGCCGACGGTTATCGTCTGCCGACCGAAGCTGAATGGGAATATGCCTGCCGAGCGGGAACAAATACGAAATACTCCTTTGGCACTGCGCCGGGCAAGCTGGGACAATATGCCTGGTTCAAGGCAAATGCCGCCAAAACCACCCATCCTGTTGGTCAAAAGAAGCCCAATCCCTGGGGTCTTTACGATATGCACGGAAACCTCTGGGAATGGTGCAACGACTACTACAGCGGAGACAATTACCAGAAAAGTGATGGAAAAAATCCACAGGGCCCCTCGGCAGGGCAAGAGCGTGTGCTGCGCGGCGGCAGTTGGGCCAGTTCCGCCGAAAGCGCTCGCTCATCCACTCGTTACAGTGAGACTCCCGGATTCGCCGATGTGTGCCTGGGGTACGAGGCGTATGGATTTCGGTGTGTCAGAGAAGCCACTCTTGGGCAAACATCGCCACATCGCCAAAATCGACAACTTCACTATGGTCCAGATTACACACTGAGTGATGAGCAACAAGCAGCCTATACGATCCACAGTCCGTTAGACTGTTGGTTGACAAAGTAGAATACTAAGCTAAAATTGTATCCTATGCTTATGTTAGCTTCAAGGAGGTATTCTGATGGCTAAGAAAGTGGAAGCTAAACACTTGCCGAATATACGTAAGGCCGCGTCGCGGGTTCCGGTTATTGGAGTTTTTGCTACGAGTGACCCGCGAATCGACGAGGCGAGTCGCAAGCGCTGCCAAAATATTGCGAAGATGGCGGCCGATACGATCAGCGAAGCGGTGGTGATGCCGGACAAGACCCCCGTTCCGGTGGTTTATTCGACCGTATTGGTTGACGGCGAGGCGCAGGCGGATATCGTCGCCGAACAGTTCCGCAAGGCAGGCGTGGATATTCTGGTCTGCGTACCCGATACCTGGGCCTTTCCCCAGCTCACGACGATCTCCCTCCTTCAGCAATTCCCACCCAACACACCTATCAACATAACGTGCGGCAACAGCGGACCCAAGCCGGGCGTGGTCTATGCCCACGCCCTCAACGGTGCAATCGCTCAGTATGGCCGGATGGCGGCTCTAAACGTGGGCACCTGGCCTGATACCGGGATGAATCCGAAGATGACCGACCAGACGGCCAAGAACCTCATTGACTGGTGCTACGCCGCGGTCACGGCGGTCGCCCTGCGCGGACGCAGGGTCGTGGTCTTAGGACACGACTCAATGGGAATGGAGACGGCCCTCGCCCATATTATGGAGACGAGAAACACGTTCGGGCTGGAGATCACTCGCCTGGACATGAAGCTCCTGGCCGATATGCTGAATAAGAAGGCCTATGACAAGAAGGAATTCAAGAAGCTGCGGGCGTGGATTGATAAATACATCGGCAAGCGGGTGGAGCTGCGGGACGAGGCGGACAGTGAACGATTCAATAAAGAATTGGCGATGTACCTGATAGTCCGCGATTTGATGGAGGACCTCAACGCAGCCGGCGGCGGCTTTATGAGCCAGCTCGAATGGGGCAGCGACCTCCGCGGCACGCCGCTGCCGGTGGCCGACGTAATGGAGAGCGTTTTCAATTCCACTTTCGACCACAACGGCGGCAAAGCCCCCCTGCCATACGCTACCGAAGCCGACGTCCAGGGCCTCCTGACGATGCTGTTTATGACGTATCTCAGCGGCGGCAATCCACCACTGTTTATGGACTTTAGAAAGGTGTGGGAAGCCTGGGAGATTAAAAAACTGGCTAAGAAGATTGGTATCAAGAAGCTGGATACCAAGGCGGACTGGTACAAGAAGGGGCTGGTGGATGGCGACAATTCCGGAAGCGCATCCTTCGATTGGGCCGCCAAACCCGGGGCATCGATAAAAAGAATCATGGACGGCATCTCGCTGCCGTTAGCCGAGGAGAACTACTTCCCCGGCGGCGGCAATGCGGTCAACTTTATGACCCCGGCGGGGATCGAGGGCATCGCCGGGCGATTGACCTACAGCACGACTTGCGGCTTGTTCAGTATGATCTGGGACGAGGCCCACACGACGGCGGTGCCGCCGAAGCTCACCAAGGCGATGTGCGAATTGACCACGCCCATCTGGCCGCATACGTTCGTCGTGCCCAAGTACGCGAGCATGACCGAATACAAGCAGTACCCCCCGGCAAATCACTTGCACATGACGTGGGATTTGCCGGTCGCCCGTTTGCAGCACTGGATGGACCTGACCGGCGTGCTGAGCGTCACGCCGTGGGCGGCCCGGCCCAAGTTCATCGAAGGCACCGACCGCCCCCAACCCCTCGCCCACCTAATAAACGCCGGCGAGAACTCCTACAAACTCCTAACCCGCCGCGGATAATACCCCAGATACACCACAGAGAACACAGAGCGCACAGAGGTTTAACCACGGATTAACCGCCGAGCACCCAGAGACGAAAAAGACGAGGTTTCTTCGGGGTTTTTCCGCTGCGCTGCAAGAGTGGCGGGTGGATTTTGGCGGGGGATAGTCTATAATAAATGGTTGTCTATGGGATATGGAAATTATCGAAAGGAGTTATGATGAATCGCAAATGGTTGTGGCTGGTTGTGGTTGCAGTGCTGGCCGGCTCGCTGCAGCAGATGTGAGCAGCAACGCCTTTCACGGTCGGTCTATGTCACTAACACAATAGAATCGCAGGGCCAAACAAAATGAAACCGCAAAAACGCAGATTAATGTCACGAAGAGACCTTCTAAAAGCCGCCGGTGTCATAGGCGTAGGCGCAGCCAATGTTCTGGCCGATACCGGAACAATCGCTCATCACCGGCCCTAAAGGAAACGTCGTATGCAACAACCAAGACGAAGCTCAGACCCACACCGTCACCCAGATCGACCTGTCCGACGCCCCGGCACATCAAAGCGGCCATCTGAAAGACCGACGCGTCGATGTGTACAGATTATGACCCGGACGCCTCGTCCACACAGCAAGCGGGGCCCGAGCCCACCTGGCACGTTTCTTTGCTTGATTTCGGCAGAGCAATTGCTATACTCCTGTCTTTGATTTCTCGGTGGTGATCAAGTAGCTTAAGAAATCGATTGTATCGAGGGGATTCAATGAGCCGACAGACTATCGCTATTTTGGATTTTGGCAGTCAATACGGCCAGTTGATAGCCCGCCGTGTTCGCGAGCATAACGTGTATTCACGCATCTGTAGCGCCGACGCAACGGCAGGCGAGCTATCGACGCCGGATCTCAAAGGCATGATACTCTCCGGCGGCCCGGCAAGCGTGTATGATAAAAACGCGCCCAAATGCGACCCCAAGATTTTTGATTTGGATATTCCGATTTTAGGCATCTGCTACGGAATGCAGTTGGGCTGTCAGATATTAGGCGCAAGAATAGTACCGGCGAAGAAACGCGAATACGGACGCACGAGCCTGTCAATCAGTGAAAAGACCGACTTGTTTGCAAACCTGCCCGATACGATCACGGCCTGGGCCAGCCACGGCGACCAGATCGGCGAATTGAACAGCAATTTCACCAAATTGGCGACCACCGATACCTGCCCCTTTGCCGCCGTAAGACACAAAGAAAAGAAGTTTTACGGCGTTCAGTTCCACCCGGAGGTCTCGCACACCCCCAAAGGCCCGCAGATCCTCAAGAACTTCCTCTATGATATTTGCGGCTGTGACGGCGACTGGCGGATGAGCGATTTCGTCAGCGAAACGATCGAGATGGTTCGCCGTCAGGTCGGTAACGCCAAAGTAATATGCGGCTTGAGCGGGGGCGTTGATTCCTCGGTGGCTGCCTCACTGATTCACAAGGCGATTGGCGAGCAGCTCGTCTGTATCTTCGTTGAGAACGGCCTGCTGCGAAAGAACGAGCGAGAAAGCGTCGTTTCGACCTTCCGCAATCATTTTCACATGGATTTGCGGGTAGTTGATTGGTCCAGGCAGTTCCTCTCGGGGCTCGCGGGCGTTGCCGACCCTCAGCAGAAACGCAAGATAATCGGCGTCGAGTTCATCGAGGCCTTCAAGTCGGCGGCATCGGAGATTGCCGATGCGAAATTCTTAGCCCAGGGCACGCTCTATCCCGACGTTATCGAGTCCGGCTCGACAGACGGCGCTCCGGCCGCCAGTATCAAGCTCCACCACAACGTAGGGGCCCTGCCTGCCGAATTGGGATTCGAGCTCATCGAGCCGTTGCGCGACCTGTTCAAGGATGAGGTCCGCGTCGTCGGCGAGTATCTCGGACTGCCCGAAGACATCGTCTGGCGACATCCCTTCCCCGGCCCCGGCCTGGCGGTCAGGATAGTCGGCGAGGTTACACCGGAAAGACTGGAGATCCTCAGGGCCGCCGATGAAATCCTGATAGATGAAATAGTATCAGCCGGGCTCTACAGAAAGGTATCACAGGCTCTGGCCGTCCTGCTGCCGGTCTCGACCGTCGGCGTAATGGGTGATGAGCGAAGCTACGAAAACGTCATTGCCCTTCGAGCCGTTGAGACCGTAGATTTCATGACCGCCGATTTCTCAAAGATCCCCTACGAGACCCTCGGCCTTATCGCCAACAGAATCATAAACGAAGTCCGCGGCGTAAACCGAGTCGTCTATGACATAA
>JAGMDR010000234.1 GCA_023128595.1 Planctomycetota bacterium
CCATCGGCATACTTGCAGGTAAACTTGTACTCGGTAGGCACGTTGTAGAGTCCTTCGTCGGGGTATTTTCCTTTGCCTTCGATTTCTACGGGTCCCGTGCGGTCCCAGCCCATGCCCCAGTGTGCGATGTCGATGTGGTGTCCGGCCCAGTCGGTAAGCTGTCCGCCGGAGTAATCCATAATCCACCGCCAGTTCCAGTGACATACCCCTCTATATGGGACCCAGGGGGCCGGCCCAAGCCACCAATTCCAGTCGAGGCCTTCAGGTATAGGAGTAACTTGCTTTACGTCGGTTCCGCCGCCGGTTGGCAGGCCCACCTCGATCTTGAGGACCTTTCCAATTCTTCCGTTGCGGACGAGCTCGCAGGCGCGGCGGAATTTGTAGTCGGAGCGCTGCTGACTTCCGGTCTGCCAGACCCTGCCGTAACGATGGACGGCGTCGCATATCGCCCGGCCCTCGCGAATGGAGCGGGCGAAGGGCTTTTGGGCGTGGATGTCGAGGCCGGCCCGTGCCGCGGCGATGGCGGGCAGTGCGTGCCAGTGGTCGGGCAAGGCCAGCAGAACGGCATCGAGGTCGCCGCGGCCGATTAGCTCGCGATAGTCGAGGTAAGTTTTGCAGTCACTGTTTTTGTACCTCTCGTCCACATGCTGCTTTGCTCTGTCGCGGTGGTTCTTGTCAACGTCACAGACGGCCACCATCTGCACTTCGCCCTTGCCCAGGAATCCCCGCATATCGCCGGTCCCCTGTGAGCCGACTCCGATTGCCCCCATAACGATGCGGTTGCTCGGGGCGGCGGCGCCGAAGAGCGATGAGGGGACGATTGCCGGAAGGGCCAGGGCTGAGCCAACAGCGGCCGTACTCTTCAAGAAGCCTCTTCGGGTTATCGAACGTTTGTTTTTCATAACAATCTCCTGATAGAATTCGCCGAATACCAAAGCAAAAACGCAAGCCGGCACGACGCCGCCCTTTGCGGGATTATGATACCAGAATATACGGCCGGGGCAATAGCTGATTTCGTGCAAATGGCGGTTGCTTAGGAGTTCTGCAGGGCTCTCAGTGAGCGTCGGACTGAAGACTGAGATTCGCTCGCTGCTGATCTGCTTAGCGAACTACCGTTGCCAAGATAGCCCCTTGTTACGCAAGATTCCTCAAAGTTGTATCGCCCACCAGGCGAGGTGCTCGCAATGACAGACGGCGCAATACGTTGGCTGGGGTTACTCGCCGGCCCAGAGTTTTTTTAGTAACTGATACATATTCGGGTCGTGGTGTTTTAGTTCGGAGCGGACGAAGGGGTAGAAATCGTTTGTGCCGAAAAAGGCCTCGGAGCACTCCGCGAAGTACTCTTTGTCGTTGTTCAGGGCGTAGGCGCGTCTGGAGCTGCCGTTGATGTGCTGGACGGAGTCGTACTTTTTGCTCTTTACGGCGGCTTTATAGGCCTGGTTGAGCCCGGGGTGGCCGTGGCCGAGGACGCAATGGTGATAGCCGTGGGCCAGCTCGTGCAGGACCATCCAGGGCTGGTCGAGAGTCCATTTGAGGAAGTTTTGGGCGTTGGCCAGCTCGACGCTGCGCTGCTTCTCCGGATTAAAGTCGTTGCTGATCAGCCAGCCTTTGTCGGGGTGATAGCACATACAGGGATGTTTCGGGGCCTTGTACTCGACCCAGATGGGCACATTGCGTAGCTTTTTGACGGCTTTGGGCGGCACGACGCGAGTGATCTGATACAACTGATACCTCAATAGCTTGAGTGTATCGCGGGCGAGCTTGGGGTGGGCCCTGAGCAACTCGTTGTTGACGAGGACCTTCCAGCCTTCGATTTTCTTGACGGTGTAGTCGGAGGTCGGCGTGTACTTCGGCGCGGCAACGCAAAGACTACATAGCACAATATAAGTCAGTGCAGCTTTTTTCATAAGTCATTGTCTCCTGATATACGATTGCGTTCAACTCCCAACGTAGTTTTTCATATCGACCATATCCCAGGCGCCTTACCGAGATTCATCTTTCGTTAATGTCTCAAGACTGTCCCGGAAATAATAACAGCGGGGTCTTCTTTCAGGCCATTTTCGCCCAAAACAGTCGCTAAGACAAGACTAAAGTTAGAACGGGACAACTGACAGTCGAAAACACCAAAGGGTTGTGTACGGGAAATGAAAAACAATCGGGGCCTATGCCGAATCTGTCGGCATGGGCCCCGTGAATTAGCACTGAGGAAATTATCTTTGGTTCGTGACTACCTGCGTTTCCTTCGTATCAGAGCGAGGCCGCCGAGTCCGAGCAGAGCAATCGTTGCCGGCTCGGGGATAGCTGCTACTACGGTCTTGCCGAGGTAGGGGGGCAAGTTGTAGCCATATTGCCACTGCACGACCGGGCCTGAGCCGTTGGTGCCGTATGCGGTGAGCAAACCCTGGCCAATCAGGTCGAGAACATATGCCATTTGATCGCCGTCGAGTATCAGCATACCCTCGCGGATATCCAGGGGGTTGGGTCTGCTTCCGGGCACTCCAATCTCCAGAGTTCCGGCCACGATAGTGCCGGCGAACAGGTCAACCACTCCGGCCGAGCCATTCGTGCCTATCTGCAGAGAGTTGGAGTCGGAAACAAAAATGGACCCGCCGGTCATCGTTAGCCGACCATTACCGGGATAAGTCTCAAATGGTTCTACAGTCTGGAACGTTGTCTCGCCGACACGTAGATCTCCGCTGATAACATTTATGACGCCGTCGGACATCTCAAGAACACCAATGCCGCGGTTCTTGCCGATGCTCAACTCCTGGTTGGAGACATCGTTTCCCACGTTTATGATTCCGCCCAGGATACTGAGCAGGCCCACAGCGCCAACCGCCGGATCTCCGGCAACGTTATTACCGATGACGAGGTTTCCGCTGACATTGACAGTGCCGCCCGAGATGGTGCCGGTGCCTTTGCCTCCCTGGTAGCCAAACCTCATCGCATTGATGTTCGTTCCAGCGTTGAGGACGCCGTCGGTCATCGTGAACTCACCGACACTGCCAAGGCCTCGCCCCACGTCCAACGCGCCCCTCGTGCTAATTGTGCCGCCCGAGAACGTGAAGATACCGGTACCTCCACTGGCGCCGATCCTCATATCACTTTGACCATCTATTGTGGTAGTGCCGGAGACGATGGTTGTGCCTGTGCCGCCGAAGCCGGTCCTGAAATCATCTCCAATGGTCACGGTGCTGTCGGTCAAAGACAACCGGCCTACACTGCCGGCTTTTTGACCAACCATTATGTCTCCGTTGACACTGATAATAGCGTTGGAGATAATCCCGGTGCCTTGGGCGCCGTCGAGTCCGAACTTCAAGTTCCTTCTATTACTTGAATGTTGAAGGGTAAAACTGCCCCCGGACACTAAGAGGGTGCCGACGCCGCCTGCATCGTCACCGACAAACAAGTGGTGGGTGCTGTTTACGACACCGCCTTGAAAATCAAATACGCCGGTTGCCTTGACTCCCACCTTCGACTCTGCCGTCCACGCAAGAGAACCGCCGGTCATAAGCAGCTTGCCTTCAAAGGCGTCCGTACCGTCGCTCCAGCCAACCTGCAGCTTCTTGGGGGTTGCCGCCACTAAGTCATCGATAAGACAGTAGTCGGCATCGGCCAGCACAATCCTGGCGACGTCGCCTGTGCCGGGGATGCTGTCACCACTCCAGTTGGCCGCGGTGTCCCAGCGGTTGTCGAGGCCCTCGTTGTCCCAGGTTCTGGTTGCAGCAGTCGCAAGCGGACTGCAGACCAAGGCCAGTACGAACACGGCACTAATCAGATTATTCAACTTGCTTTTCATCACAGTACTCCTCGATACTATTAACATTTCCCACAACTCCAAACTCCGGCTACAAAACGCCCGAGCTTACTCTGTGCTCGTCCAGGAAAATATAGGTGTGACTCCAGCATCCTCCCTTAGAGAGAGACCGATGCCCTAAATCACCCTAATTCTCCAGACTAACACACCTCATTTATACCAAAATGCCTGCCTTTCCGTCAAGAAAATTCCGGAAGAAAGCCCGGGAATGCTCAAAAAAATGCACAGAAAGTACGTAAGCTCTTTGTTTATAAGGCATTACATACGTTCTGCGGACAAAAGATTTCCGCAAAATCGCCCTTGCACACCCAGTTTTTTGGGATCAACCGCTACATTGTTCCGCGTTTGGTGACGCAATGCCGAGCGTAGTAGGTTGGCGTTCGTTGCAGCTATGCACGTAGGCCCAAATTGGTACCGTGGGCGGAAGGCTCTGCTATGCTGAAGCCAAACACGGTACCGACGGCCGACAACATTGATTGGCTGCGCGAAGCAGCTTTTCCGTATAGGCAGCAGGACGGCTACTTCGTTCTTGGAGTTCCGAAATACTTTCCCCGGTCGCCCTGGGATTTCATCCAGCTTTTCACCTTACGGCGCATTTTTTCGAGTATTTTCTTGTTCTCGGGCATTGAGGCGATGTTGTTCGTTTCGTGTGGGTCGGCCAAGATCTCGTATAGCTCCTCTTTGGGGCGGTTGTGATAACGGTTGACGATTGCCTCGGCCTTGGGGTCGGCCAAGGCGGCCTTTTCCCAGGAATGCCAGAATTCGAGGCCATCGGCATTTTTGCCTTTATCGATATGAGTGGTATAGATGAAATCGGGATACAGATTCAAGATGTACTTGTGGGTCCGAGTGCGCAGGCAGCGAATGGGGTAAACGTTCATATTGCCGTCGCCGCTGTGTGTCGCGTATATTTCGGTGCGGTGCGATGTGGTTTGTCCTTTTAGAAGGCCTGCGAAAGATTTGCCGTCCAACTTTCGGGGGACTCGCCCGCCTGCAAGCTCCAGGAACGTCGGGAGAAAATCCGCGAAACTGATAAAGGCATCCGAATTTGACGCCGGCTCAATCTTGCCCGGCCAGACGGCCAGCATGGGGACCCTGATGCCAGCGTCATAGAGATTCCACTTGCCGAAAGGCCACTGGGCACCGTGGTCGGATGTATAGATGAATAAGGTGTTGTCCGAAAGATGCTTTTTGGCCGAATCGTAAACCTCGCCGAGGCGTTTATCCATCAATGTCACGTCGGTATAGTACTGAGTTCGATAGTTTCGGGTTTCCGGCGTATCAACAAACGTCGGGGGCAGCTCGACATTGTCCGGGGTGTAGCCCTCGTTGTCGGGCCAATAGACGTGCGGGCTGTGTGAGCCGACGATCATGAACAGCGGCCGCTTGCTTTTTTTGTCCTTGAGGAACTTCTGCACGGCGGCCGTATCCAAATCGGTATTTAACCCGCCCTTGCGAATGGTGCTCTTGACGTACTCGAACGGGTACTTCTTTCTCGGATTGAAATGGGACTTTCCGCAGGATACGACGTCATAGCCTAAGTCGTGGAAATAGTCAGGCAGGGTTTGGACGTCGGCCCGTATGGTTGAATGATTCGGCTCGGCGCCGTTGCGGGCCGAGTATAAACCGGTCAGGAGGATGGCCCTCGAGGGGACGCAGGTCGGCGAGCCGACGAAGGTATGGGAGAATTTCATCCCGTGGCCGGCGATCCTGTCCATATTCGGCGTCTTGACGACTTTGCTGCCGTAGGTTGCCGAGTCGAGACAGCCGTGGTCGTCAGAGACGAACATGACGATGTTGGGGCGAGTTTGCTTTGCTTTGGGTCCGGCAAGAACCATTGGTCCAAGAGCCAGACTGCCGATTACTGTGGATTTGAGAAAGTCTCTGCGTTTTAGCTGCCGGTTCATTTTTCGGTCACCTCGAATGAATTTGTCTATGGTCCGTAATCCGCCCGGCGGTGCCGGGCTTGCGTTCCAAAAGAGTACCAAATCAGCCTCGAAAACGCAACCGACGGTAGTCGGCGCGCTGCTGAGTGTAACTGAGCCGGGTCGAGCATTTCCACCAGTGATGGTGAACCCACCAATTGCGGCTTTGTCGGCCCCCCTGACGACGTGGTAGGAGTTGTCGCCGTTATGCCGAAGAAGACATATCTGTCATTCCCATCGAAACACTACGTACACGCCAATTTCGTCGCTTTGGGCACTATTTAGGGCGGGAACCTGCTCTGCCGGGGCCGCGGAAATTGCGTTTCCCAAGTCCACGGCAAGCAGGTTCCACTGGTCGTGCCTTTGCTTGACTAATGTAAGCTGTTCTGCACAGCTTATTCTACCGTTTCTTGAGCGTAACACTGACCTGCCCGTGCAACAGCAGGCTCTCCAGGTCCGGATTCGTTGTGATGGCCTCTATGTACTTCGGGTCGGCCATTCGGGGATTTATGTTGTGGCCTACGATCAGCCCACCCGGACGTACAAGCGGCAGCAGCTTATTGAGATAGTCGATATATCCTTCCTTGTCGGCATCGAGAAACAGCACATCGATCGGGTCCTTGATCTTTTTGACAGTCTCGTGGGCGTCGCCCTCGACAAGCGTGATGAGCTTTTCAACACCGGCCCTCTTAAAGTTCTCGCGGGCCAGCGAAGCCCTTGTCGCGTCTATCTCATGAGTGGTCAGCTTGCCGCCGGTCTTCCGCAGCGCAAGGGCGAGCCAGGTGCCCGAGTACCCGTTGGATGTGCCGATTTCGACGACGTGCTTGGCGCCGACAGTTTCGGTCAGCAATCGAAGAAGCCTTCCATCCAGAACAGGCACGTTCATCATTCCCCTGCGTTGGTTCTTGTCCAGATCATCGAGGACGGCGAGTATTTTCTTCTCCGTTTCGTCCTTGGCCATCTGCGGATTTTTGAAAAACGATTGGTCTGCTCGGCCTTGACCCGGCCGCGTTCCACCGGCCGGCCTACCAAAACCTCCCGGAGATCCACCGGAGCCGGGCCTGCCTCCACCGGCTGTCATCCTCCCGAACCTCTGCTTCATCTCCGCAATCAATGTGCCCATCTTTTCTCTGTTATTTTGCTTGTAGGCCTCCTCAAGGTCAGTCAGCCAGGTTTGAATTCCGCCTCGCATAAATCCGGACCTGTCCTGACCGGGCTGCATGCCCTGGCGAGACCTGCCCACATCTCTTCGACCCGCCCGGCCGGCCGCGCCACCCCTTTCCTGGGCCACCAGGACACCCGCCAGCATCACTACCACCACAATCCACAATGTAACCTTCTTCAACATTTCCGGCTCCTTTCTACTGTGATTCTCAATCTTGCTGCTATTAGTCAATAGTCATTGCCCGCCAGGCTGTTATCACACGAGTCCTCCCACTCGGCCAGCGTGGCCTTCATCGAACTGACAATGTCCGGATGCGCCGCAGCAATATTCGTTGTTTCGTACTTATCGGCAATCAGGTCATAAAGCTCGAAGCTGGCGCCGCCGTCCGTGCTGATGAGCTTGTAGCGGTTATCCGTAAGTGATTTCCTGTTGCCGGACTCAAACCCGATGGGCATAGGCCG
>JAGMDR010000235.1 GCA_023128595.1 Planctomycetota bacterium
TCGGGCCGGCCTTTCATCTTGAAGCCAAGGACTTCCATCACCGTGGGGAAGTAATCCGATGTGCAGCAGGGCATCTGCACAACCCTGGGGGCCTTGATCTGCGCAGGCCATTCGAGCAGCCCGGGCACTCTGACACCACCCTCGTAAAGGCTGCGTTTGCGCTCACGGAAGCCGCCGGTCACACCCGGCGTACCGTTCTCAGGCCCATTGTCACTACTGAACCACAACATCGTGTTCCGGGCGATACCGAGGCTGCGCAGCTCGCTGCGCACGCGCCCGACCTGCTCATCCATAGCCGTAACACAGCCGTAGTAGTCCTGCTCACCGCTACTGTGCTGCGAATACATCGCTTTATAGTCCGGCCCGGCCACCACGGGCTTGTGTGGTGTATGGAACCAGATGACCGCCAGAAACGGCTTTCTATCGCCGGCGGCCTTGCGAATGAAGGGGATCGCCTGGTCCATAATGACGCGGGAGTCATCGCCTTTCAGCTCAAGGCTGTCTATCGGGACGTTGCTGCCGTCCTGCCTCCAGTAATATGTACCGTAGAAACTGTCCGACCCCGGACTTTTCATCGGGTCCCAGGTCGGCACTTTGGCCTCAGTCGAAAAGCACACGTCAAATCCGTTGTCCCACGGCGGAGAATAGTGTTCTGTTGCACCGGGCCGGCCCCGGTTGCTGTCCCTGACCTGGGTCGTGAGCGTTCCCAGGTGCCACTTGCCGAAATGCCCGGTCGCGTATCCCTGAGTCTTGAGGGCTTCTGCCAGCGTAATCTCCTGCTCCTTCATGTGGCCGGCGTTTGCCGTGAAGACACCGTAGCGATACGGATGACGGCCTGTGATACAACTGCCGCGCGTGGGTGAGCATACCGGAGCGCCCGAGTACCAGCGGTCAAAGCGAATCCCGCTGGCCGCCATATCGTCAAGGTTGGGCGTCTTGAGGACGGAATGCCCGTTGTAGCCGGTATCACCCCAGCCGAGGTCGTCGGTCATGCACAAAATAACGTTGGGCCGGCTGGTATTGGCGCCGACACGGATCTCCACAGTCCGGCCCGACAACACAGGTCCGCCCGCCGCGGCGGCGTAATTCGACAGCGCAAGGCCTCCGGCAACACCGGCGCACTTCTTCAAAAACTTACGACGATTCATTTGGGATTTCCTTTTGTCCTTCATCTCAGGCGTTTTTCAGGCCAAATGCCTTACACCAGCTTCATCTTGCGAAGGTTCTTGAGACAGCGATCGACGCACTCGAGGGGCGGATAGGCGTAACTCTCCTGCTCAACAATATACCACTCGGTCCCGCCGACCGCTTTGCACAGGGCGAAGAAGGCCTTCCAGGGAACGTCACCCTCCCCAACGAGGGCCTTATTATTCGTCTTGCTGAACTCCTTGAGGTGGACAGTGATCGCACGCTCGGGATACCGGTAGAGGTAAGGAAGCGGGTCGGCGCCGCCGTGCATCGCATTGCCGAGGTCGAGCTGCATTATCACATCCTTGGAGGTGTTACTCATGAAGGTGTCCCAGGGCAGCTCCCCGTCGATGGCCTTGAATTCTGCACTGTGGTTGTGGTAACCGACGAGCATCCCGTGGGGCCTGACTTTCTCGGCCAGCTCATTGAAGAGCTTTGCCGTATCGAGCCAGGCCTGGTGCGATGCCCTGTTCTTCGCGGGCAATCCCGGGACAACGAGGTACTTGTTGCCCAACGTTTTGTTGAACTCGATGGTCTTGGCCAGATTGTCCCCGAGCAACGTATCCAGACCCGTATGCGTGCCGCAGCAGACAAGAGAGTTGTCGTCGAGCATCTTGCGCAGCTCCTTGGCGCTGCGGCCGTAGTAACCGGCGAACTCAACGCCCTTATAACCCATCTTCGCTACGGCGGCTATGACGCCCGGCAGGTCACGCTTGCAGTCTTCGCGCACCGAGTAAAGCTGAAGCCCAATCGGGATTCGACGTCCGCCGGGTTTCCTTGTCGGCTTCTTTTTCTTCCGGTCCTGAGATGCTGCATCCGCACCCGAGGCCACCAGAGTCACCACGGCTGCGCTTTTGGCGAGCAAGCGGCGTCTCGAAACTAACCCTCTATCGTGTGATAACATTTGATCCTCCTTCTGTGATCGTCCGGCATTATTATACCGGCATTCTCCATTCGGACGTCCTCAGCTACGTTCTGAGGCACTTTTTCCACAGATTATAATGAATCCGGTACACAAGTCCAAGAGATCTTCAGCGCTTTTGGTGATTCTTTCTCCCAAGAACCAAACCAGGTGCGGCAATGGGCATTTGGCCGCCGGAAAGTCATGCTTCCAACCATCCCGCTCTTGCTGTTCCTGATCCTCGTCGTCCTCGTTTTCCGGGGCGATGGTCAGCAGCGTCGAAGTGAGTTTTCCTTGGGCTTGTACTATCGATATTCCCAGGGCCGAGTGTGCGCCGGCCAAGACTCCGGGCGCAAACAGGCCCGCAAGAATAACAAGAAACGCCAGGAGACCAAAAAGTACGGATTTCGCGGTGATTATTGGTACGGCCCTTTCACTTAACCAAAGACCAGATTCGTATCGGAATGTCGCACGCCGTCATTGTCGTGAACGTTGGCTACTTCCGTGAGGATCACTCCTTCCGGTCCGGCGAACTGCCAGTGCCGCTCCTCGGCTTCTTTCAGGCCGGTAAACTCACCGGGACCCAGGATTACCTCGTGCCGGACCGTTACCGTGCCGTTCATGTGGCACTTTGGGATAACGGCCTTGATGTTCGCCGTCGGCTCGCCCGCGCCATAGACATAGGAAACGCCGTGACGCACCAGCCAGCCTTCCAGCTTGGCGGGATTCTTGTCCGTCGCGAGGTGATAGTGCTCGGGCAGCATCTGATTAGGGAGCAGATAAATATCCATCAACATGTAGCGGTGCTCCTCGTTGTTGACAAAAATATTGGCCCCGAGCCCCAATTTCGTGAACTGCCCGGTCCCGTAGTCCGAGACCCAGAGCTTCTCGCGGACGTCCGGGAATACGGGATACCCGTGGTATTGCATAAGGGCGATTAACGCATCCTTCGCCGCTTCGAGCTTGAATTTGCCCTCGGCGTCGTAGAAGTAAGCATTATCGAAGTTGATCTTGGGCTTTTTGCCCTGAACCTCACGCCTCAACGTACATCCTCCGACCGTCAAGCCCGCCGCCGCAACGCCGGCGCCTTTGAGCACTTTCCTTCTGCTCATCACATCTTTGGCATCCATAATCATTCCCCTAACAACCTAAAACTACAACGCTACTTAGATTTTACCAGCAAGCATAATCTCTTGTTGCATAAGCGGTTATGATAGCTGTGTAGAATATCGACAATCGATTTGGCTTTAAGGACACTTTGGCG
>JAGMDR010000236.1 GCA_023128595.1 Planctomycetota bacterium
CAATCTCGATTTTCGAGTGTTTGAGATTGCCACGGCCCCCAAGGGGCCTCGCAATGACACACAAACGTAATTTATACCCCCTGAACGGTTACGTTATTTTTTTGTCCAGTCGAGAATTACTTTTCCTGATTTTCCGGAAGCCATCACTTCGAAGGCCTTAGGGTAGTCGGTGAAGTGGAATCTATGGGTGAAAATTGGGGTGATGTCGAGGCCCTTCTGTATTAGCATGGTGGCCTTATACCAGGTTTCGTACATTTGCCTGCCGTAGATTCCCTTGATGTTGAGGCCGTTGAAGACGACGTAGTCCCAGTCGATGGCGGTCGGCGGCATGATTCCGAGGAGGGCGATTTTGCCGCCGTGGCACATATTTGCCAGCATGTCCTTGAAGGCATCGGGGCTGCCGGACATTTCAAGACCGACGTCGAAGCCTTCTTTCATATCGAGTTTTTTCTGGGCGTTACTGATGCTTTCGTTGCGAGCGTCCACTACGAGGGTCGGGCTCATTTCCTTGGCCAGCTCGAGGCGATACGGGTTTATGTCGGTGATGACGACGTAACGTGCGCCGGCGTGCTTTGCGACTGCGACGGCCATAAGGCCGATAGGTCCTGCGCCGGTTATCAGGACGTCTTCGCCGACCAGGTCGAAGGAGAGGGTGGTGTGGACGGCGTTGCCGAAGGGGTCGAAGCAGGTGAGGACGTCGGTGGGTATGGCGGGGTCGCAGTGCCATACGTTGGAGACGGGGATGGAAAGATACTCGGCAAAGGCGCCGTCTCGATTGACGCCGATGCAACTTGGTTCGATGCAGAGGTGGCGGCGGCCGGCGAGGCAATTCCTGCAGCGTCCGCAGACGATGTGTCCCTCACCGCTGACGAGCTCGCCGATCTCGACGTCGTGTACGTTGCCGCCGATTTTTTCAACGGTGCCGATGAATTCGTGGCCTATAATCAGAGGGGGCTTTATCGTCTTTTGCGACCATTTGTCCCAATTGAAGATGTGGATGTCGGTGCCGCAAATCGCAGTTTTTTGGATTTTTATGAGGACATCGTTGCTGGTGATCGGGGGGATGGGTACGTCATCCATCCACATTCCGGGTTCGGGCTTTTTCTTGATGAGTGCTTTCACTGCTCAGGCTCTCCTATTTTGCAACGATTAGCGAGGGCGTTTTTGTCTGTTCGGCTGCGGGGCGAGGTGCGTTTGTGCTTTGGTGTGGAGGTTACCATTTCATCTGCCGGAGTTCACGAGTTTTTTTGTGGTCGGTCATGTCGGGGGCCAGGGCGGTTATGGTGATATAGCCGGCTTCGAGCGAGGTCGTGTCGGTTGGTGTGCCGTCAACGACGTGGTGGTCGCCGGTTAACTGGAAGACGATTTGGCCCTGTTCGTTCGTCTTCTCGACGTAGGATTCATTGAAGCCCGTGCTCGACTGGGGGACGATGCGGACACCTTTGGGCTCGCCCCTGGATAATTGGGGGATATTAATGTTTATTACGCTGCCGTTCTCGACGGGCATGAGCTTTTTGAGGATTTTGGCGCAGTGGTCGGCGGCTTTTTCGAAATTTCCGGGTACGCCCGGGGCCTCGACGGAAAGGCTCATCGCAACGGCGGGGATGCCGAGGAATGCTCCTTCCATTGCGGCTGCGACAGTGCCGGAGTAATAGACGTTAATTCCGACGTTGGCGCCGTTATTGATTCCCGCTACGAGCAGGTTGATAGGGCCGTCGTGAAGCTGCATCACGGCGAGCTTGACGCAGTCGGCGGGTGAGCCCTGGACGCTATAGCCGGTGAACAGGCCGTTAATATCGACTTTGTTGGCTACGAGGGGATGGCGGTAGGTGATGCTGTGTCCGGCGCCGGATCGGCTTGTATCCGGGGCGGCGACGGTCACGTCGCCGAGCTTGATTAGCTGTCTGTAAATAGCCGCCAGGCCCGGTGCGAAGATGCCGTCGTCGTTGGTCAGTAGTATCTTCATAATCTCGTATTGCGTATCGCGTGTTGCGTGTGTTTTGTGGGGGTATTTTAGTTGGTTGTTTGGGGGGTGTCAATTGACAGGTTTTTGGGTGTGGGGTATAATATTGCTGAGCTTGGAGAAATTGTATGAGGTTTTTTTTGAGTAGTCGGTGGAAGATGTTGGCGTCGGCTGTATTGCTGGTGGCTGGTGGGTTGCTATGCCAAGTTTGCACCAGCGTTTATTCGGGATTTGAGATAAAATGTGATCTGCCTGAGCTGCCGGAGGGCGTTATTGAGGCGGGGGATATTGAACTGAGGGCCGATGGGGCAGTTTTCGATGTGAATATACCCGGTTTGACGAGGCGGGAGTCAAAGTACGGGATAAGTTACTGGAAGAGGGAGGCCGAACGCAAGGTCAGCACTTTGGGCAGGGAAGGGGCAAGGCGGGTGGCGGCGGCATTTTTGGAGAGGTACTTCCCGGGGATATTGAGGGATAGAGAATTCACAGGATGTGGAGTGTCAAGGACATCTCAGTGGAGAGATGCAAATGGGGAACATGCGGTCGTAGGCTACTCGGTGTATTTCGGGCTCAAATACCGGTCAGTTCGCGTTCTGAACGACAAGATTGGGGTCAAGATCGAAGGGGACGAGGTGAGGGGGATAGACCTGGCCGCGTACACCGCGAAGGAAGCGGGCCCGAGGCGGAGGCTCTTATCCGCTTGTAGATGTCTTGCCAAGGCTGCGGGGATATTAGAGGGTCATTTTGAGAGCTCACGAGAGATTGTTGTAGGGGATGTCCGATTGGGATACGAGGGTGGATTTGTGCAGCCCTGGGAGGACAGGGACAGGCATTGGTCGGAGCCTATGACTGCATTTGCTGTATACAAGATTGTTGTCGATCTGGCCGGGGCGCGCAGTAGTGGTGGTATTTTCACGTTTGATGCCCGGACCGGAGAGCTGATCTACCCGAAGCGTGCGACAGGCAAAGCTGAGGTAGAGATTCCGGGCCCGGAGCTTAATTATGCCGAAGGTCGCTCCTATGAGATATTTATTATAGGGCCTCGCGACGTGGAGATTGAGGATGTGGTTTTCAAGATGGAAAGCTTGCCTGTTGAGAGTCGTTATTTGACATTTTCTGTGAGGGAGCTGTTTGAGGAGGGGGGTGCGGTGCGAATCTCGGACTCAAGCTCATTGATTTCGCCGCGGCTGGACGTGGACTTGAGGAAAGATCCCAACACAATTGCCAGAGGCGTTTTGAATGTTGAAACGCCGGGTGAATATGAGATTGACGTGCTCATGCGTCAGTACCGCAGCGCTCGGCATCCTAACGGACAAACCGTTATCGTTCGTATCAATGGCGAGGCTCGTGAGCTGGGGGACGACGGTCCTGTGGGGCACAGGCTGTGGGAGAGGTGGGGCAGGATGAGGCTCTCGGCAGGAGATAATGGCATCGAGGTTCTCCAGGGCGCAGGCGGTTCGGGTCGGATTGAGGTCGGTCCTGTCAGGTTAAGGCGGTTAGAAGGCGAGGGGAGCGTGATTGGACGCGTGAAGGATTTGAAGATATGGTTTCGGCAAGGGGTATCTGCGGATTACTATAATTGCTCGCCTCCAACAGAACGTTTTGAGACGGATGATCTTTCCAGCAAGTTCAGGTCGGTTTTTGTCAACCCGATATCCCGCGGTTTGCATGATCGAACGGTAGGTTCCTTCACGGTATCGTCCACGGGTACCGGTTCAATTCGCCTGCATTCGGTGGATATTGTGTTTTCATCGGGCGAGCAGAGTCTGGCTGAGGAGAAGGCCAAGCAGTTCGTCTTGATATATCCTGATGGAGGCGCTTCTCGGCGGGTTTCAGCGGAGGAGCTGGAGGTCTTCAGTACATATCTGAAGAATGTAATAGAGGCAAGGAAGAGGGTTTGGGTCCACGAGAGGTTGGAATTGTGCGAGTTAGGTAGGCGAGTCGCAAGTGCGTGCGAGGGCGGGGCGGCCAGGAAGGCGGAAGACAGATTCCAAGCACTATTTATCGAGTTAGTCAGGAAGGAGGCGCAAGCTCTTGCTAACTCATTCGGCAAGACGACTGGAAAACCACCTCGCTCGCCGGAGTTTCTCAGTTGGGGCAAAATTAAGTCAGTCTGGTGGAGTAAAATGGCGTATGATGCAAAGAGAGTAACTGCGGAGGGGACTTATTTGGATCCGTGGGGCAATGTTTATGTTGTGGAGTATCTGGATCAGGATGGGTGTGTAGTGGTCCGTTCGCGGGGGCCAAACGGCAAGGATGATAATGGGCGGGGTGATGACATTGTGGCTGAGGGGAGGATTGTTTTGATGCACGGCGCATAATTGGACCAGAAATGTCGGCGTCGGGAAGTGAGACGTTATTTTGCGAAGATGAATGATCCCATAGTGGTGTGAAGGTCCTTGATTCTTGGGTGAGTTATGGAAGAGTATTCGGCTGATAAGGAGTCTCGTGTTATGAGCAGAGATGAGGTTCGGGGGGTTGACTCGTGGGCGATAAATGAGCTTGGTGTGCCGGGGGTGGTTTTGATGGAGAACGCGGGGCGTAGCTGTGCCGAGCTTATAAGAGAGAAATTGAGCGGCGTTGGGCGGCCGAGGGTCTGCATATTCTGCGGGACGGGGAACAACGGCGGGGACGGGTACGTGATTGCCAGGCATCTCTTGAATAGCGGATTTGCGGTTGTGGTGGTGATTTGCGGCGACTACGACAAGATTAAAGGCGATGCGAAGATAAACCTGGACATTCTTGAGAAGCTGGGTCAGCCGATTGAGCGGATAGAGCCGGGGGGCGACGATGTGCCGGAGCGGGTCAGGGCTTTGGCCGACGGGGCTGATATGATTGTTGACGGTCTTTTCGGCACGGGCCTGGCAGGGGAGCTAAGGGGCGGGTACAGAGAGCTGATAGAGAGCATAAACGAGCACGACTGCCCGGTTTTAGCGGTTGATATCCCATCCGGGCTCGATTGCGATACGGGCCGGCCGCTCGGCGCGGCGATCCGGGCGAGCTATACCGTCACTTTCGTTGCGGTCAAGAAGGGCTTTACGACCGGAAGCGCGGCTGCGCAGTACACAGGCGAGGTTTATGTTGCCTCAATAGGTGTGGAACCTTGCGGCAGAGAGTCACGCTGAGAAGCGGTGACAACGTGAGTCTTTGAGTTTGTCGATTTTTCTGGCTCATCCGGGAAATGGGTAGGTGTATCAGCGTATCGCACGACCGAGAAAAATCGTTCGGGGCCCCAGAGGCATAAATTGCCACGTCGGCCCCGCCAAGGCGCGTCTTCGACTTCGGCCTCCTCGCAATGACGATTGTTGAGATTCATTTTGTTTCGGCAGCCTGC
>JAGMDR010000237.1 GCA_023128595.1 Planctomycetota bacterium
GAAAATTTTCTGACGCTGTAAGTAACCGCGAATAGAGGAGTTGCGAAGACCTCAAAAAAAGGTTCAAGATTCGGTGGAAAGTCGCCCGATTTATATGTTGTATTTGGAAACGGGTGGCTCTAAAAAATGACCGATCCGGCCATGTTAACCTGAACTTGTATTGTCTATCTTTGATGTTTGCAGTCAAGTCAGATCGTAATGCGGGCATTGCAACGTAAGGTTAAGTGAGAAAAGGAAAGAGCCACACAAGCAATAGGGAGAGCCATCCCTTCTGGCTCTCCCATTTTTATTTGTCTGCTCAGTTTGCCTAACTTCGCCCAACTTCTCAGATTACTCAGTTGCTCTATTCGCCGTCCTTTTGATTCTCTAAATTGTCCACTGAAAGCGCGAGTTCTGCTTTCGAGTTTTCGACAAGATTTATGTGGTTGAGCTACTGCTCTTCTTGAACACGATGCTGCCGGCGACAATGGTTGCGTGGACCAAGCGGTCCGGGTCGAGCAGGACCAGGTCGGCGTCTTTGCCGACCGCGACCGAGCCTTTTCTATCTTCAAGGCCCAATAACCTGGCGGGATTTTCGGCAGCCATTTTGATCGCGGCGTCGAGCGGGCAATCCGTAAATGTTATGAGCTTGTCGAGCAGTTGACTCAGGCCGAGAGCGGTGCCGATAAGGGTGCCGTCTTTGTATCGTGCAGTTCCGTCTCTTGATTCGTATTCGATGCCATTATAGACGTATTTGCCGTCGGCCAGGCCGAGCGCCTGCATGCCGTCGGTGATCGGTACGATGCGATCTGGGCCGAGTGCTTCGAAGGTGAATTTCAGGACGGGCGGGTGTATGTGGACGCCATCGGCAATGAGCTGGGCGGTGATGCGCGCGGTCTCAAAGATGGCGATGAGCGGGCCGGGGCAGCGGTGGTGAATTGAGGGCATTGCGTTGAACAGGTGCGTTACGTGCGAGATGCCGGCGTCAAAACCTTTGAGCGTTTGTTCATAGGTAGCGCCGGAATGGCCGAACGAGGCTACAACGTTGGAATCCACCAGAGACTGGATTATCGCTGCGCCGTCGGCCAGCTCCGGTGCGATTGTCATAATCTTGAGATGGCCTTTTGTCATGTCCAGGATTTCATCGAGAAGCTGCGCTGATGGAGGGCATATACACTCAGGCAGGATCATCCCTCTGTTTTCCGGTGAGATAAACGGACCTTCAAGATGGATGCCGAGCAGATTGGCGCCGCCGAGGTCGCGGCCGGTGTATTCGGCGGCAAGCGCCAGGTGCTCGTTTGCCTGGTTGGGTTTGAATACGGTTGTGGCAAGGAAGCTCGTGGTTCCAAAGCGTGCGCAGGTTTGCGATATTGCCTCAAGTGCCTCGCCCGTTGCATCAAGTACGTCGGCACCGCCTGCGCCCTGAATGTGGACGTCAATAAAGCCGGGGGTCACTATACGGCCCTGGGCGTCGAGTACATTGTCGCGGTCGGAGGAGGCATCGATTTGCCCGATTTCGGTGATGATGCCGTTTTCTATGAGAATGGAATTGGTTTGCTCATCTTCGCGGGCGTTGAATAGCCTGCAATTGGTTATAAGAAGTCCTTGTTTCATATAGGTTTCTCCGATCTGGTTGCAGCAGGATAATGGATTTGCGGCGTAATTGCAAGGGTCAGATGTGCGGGCTTTTTGATTGAGTAATTTTCTTGACCTCACAGATTTTAGTTGTAAATTATCCTTAGATGGCCCACACATGGTGTGGGTGGGTATTTTGCAAATCTCAATTACAGGAGAATTATTATGGCAAAGGTATGCAGAATGTTGGTGGTCGGGGTTGTTGCAGCATTGGTGTTCGGTGCTATGCTGTGGGCCCAGGACGGCGATGCAGATGAGCGAGATCGGCCCAGAGAGGGCGAAAGGCGGCGTGAAGCTGACCGGGAAAGGCCCGATGCAGAAAGAACGGTGGAAGGGCGGGTCAGGATTGAGCGACGGATTGAAGTCGAGCGCCGCGGTGAAGGTGAACGAGACAGGCCGGAACGCAGAATGATCCTGGATAGGCGGCCGGAAGGCGAGAGACGTATGCTTCTACGCCGGCCCGAGGACATCCGAGAAAGACCGGAACTCGTAAGACCGTTTGTGCGTGCCGAACAGGGCGAAAGAGGGTCCCTGGCGGCACAGCTTGAGCGCATGGCGCGAGGGTTCAGAGAGCTTGCGATGCAGGCCGAGCGGATGGAAAGAGAAATGCGGGAGCTCCGCGCGGAGAATGAGCGATTGAAGAGAGTGCTGCGCGAGAAGGGTTTGCTCGGTGAAGACCGCGAAAGACAGGAGAGGGTCCGGAGAGAACCTGAAAGACGAGGCCAAGACAGAGAACGCCCGGAGCAAAGAGAGCGCGAGGGCGTGCGGAGGGAACCGGATCGACGAAGAGAGCCAGGCAGAGAACGAGAAGAACGCCCGGAGCAAAGAGAGCGCGAGGGCGTGCGGAGGGAAGGTGACCAGGGGCGAAGGGAAGGCGAGGAAAGAGGGCGGGACAGAGAGTGAGGGGCAGGAGAGGATCCGAAGGGAATCTGAGCGACGAAGAGAAAATAGAGAGTGGGAAGAGCAGCCGGGGTAGATTGGGCGGACCGACGAGTGAGATTTTGCGGATTTGGGGGCGAAATCTCGAAAAACCGGGGATTTTGTGGGGTGTGAGCGGGAATTTTTTGGATTGGCGGTGGCAAATCGTTAATATTGGGCTAAGAACGGGGATTTTAGGGGGTGCGATTGGA
>JAGMDR010000238.1 GCA_023128595.1 Planctomycetota bacterium
TACGGCGGCAACAACGACATCGGCATCGAAGGTTCCGGCCACTGGCAGCAGTTCGACCGCCTTATCAAGGGCTTTCCCAAAACCGCAAAGTCCGTTCGTCTGAACTTGCGAGCCACGACCTGGACCGAGACCGGCGAGCACACCGGCTTAGTCTGGTTCGACGATATTTCTCTGACTGACGCCGGCACCGGCAAAGAGCTCATCGAAGCCGGCGATTTCGAGCCGCCCGCGCTTCCCGCCGTTGACCGCGAGAAACTAAAAGTCAAGCTCGATTTCTCTGCCTGGGACAAAGCAATGGCACGTGGAATCGACCACCACCGGTTCAACTCCTTTCGTTTGAGCATTCCGGGTATGGGCGGCGGCACCTTTCATTCCCGTCACGACCCGGAGCTGCTCGGCTTTGCGGAAGATACACCCCACTACAAGGTTATGTTCAATTCGTACTGCACGCAGCTCCAGGAGCACCTCCGGGCCAAAGGCTGGCTCGATGAGGCCTTTATCTACTGGTTTGACGAGCCCGCCCCCAAGGACTACGAGTTCGTTATGAACGGCTTCGCTAAGCTCAAAAACGCAGCCCCCGACATTAACCGCATGCTGACCGAGCAGATCGAGCCCAAGCTCATCGGCGGACCAAATATATGGTGCCCCGTCTCCCCCAATTACAAATTCGACCCCGCCGAGCAGCGCCGCGCGCAAGGCGAGAAGTTCTGGTGGTACGTCTGCACCGGGCCGAAGGCGCCGTATTGTACTCTGTTCATCGACCATCCCGCCACCGAGCTGCGCATCTGGCTCTGGCAGACCTGGCAGCGAAAAATCGACGGAATCCTCGTCTGGCAGACAAACTACTGGACCAGTTCCGCAGCCTATCCCGACCACCCCCAGAACCCTTACGAGGATCCAATGGGCTGGCGATCCGGCTACAGCACGCCAAAAGGCGAAAAAAGGCCCTGGGGCAACGGCGACGGAAGGTTCATATACCCGCCCTTGGCTGCCGCCGATGCTAAACCCGCCGCCCCCGTCCTCGAAGGACCTGTTGACAGCATCCGCTGGGAAATGCTCCGCGACGGAATAGAAGACTACGAGTACCTCGCCATTCTCAGAAGACTGCTCAAAAGCAAACAGGACAAACTCACCGCCCAACAGCGCAAGGAATACTCCGTCCTGCTCGAAGTACCGGAAGAGATCACTAAGGATATGACCGCTTTCACCAAGGACCCGGCCCCCATCGAGGCCCGCCGAGACCACATAGCCGGAGCCATAGCCAAGCTAAACAAGTTATGAGCCTTCCCCTCGCCGGCGCCGGCGACCGGATTTCCCTTATAAACAAACGCCTATTCTTCCGATACAAGTGGCCGCCAGTCGTCCTCTCTTACGCCGTGATAGGTCGTTAGGACATATTCGAATTGATTCTTCGACCTCGGCTCTAAGCTCAGCGTGAACTTCACCGTATCCAGATCGACCTGCTCAAATTGCCCGAACTCGCCGTTCTTTTTCAGTTCCCAGTACTGGGTGGGGAAGTTGCGCTTTATCTCGACCCTAATAGGAATCTCGCGAGTGTTTCTGACCTCAACCTTGAACGTGCGAATCTCATCCCAGCCCGAAATGTTGCCATTCCGGTCGAACCTGTAATTCTTCGTCTCAAAATCCATCAGCGTCGGCTCGACAACGACGTTCGCCACCGCCCCGAGATTGAGCTCAACGTCCTCATCCACCGGAATATACTTAAACGAAGATTGACCCGTATAAGACAGATGCCCCTGATCGCCGACGCCCCTATAGACCTTCAGCAGCCCACCCGGGATGGGCGTCTCGCCTAATTCGTGCTCTTCGTCGTTCTTGAAGCTCAAAAAGCGAACGACGAAATTGCCGTAACGCTCCTGCTCGAACTTATACAGATTGACCACCGGCACCTTGTCAACGTCGAAGCTAAGCAGCCTCTTCGACCACCCCGTCGGGATGGTTTCGGTCCCTTCAATCGTGTAGAGGAAATACTCGCTGAGGCCCTCTTTCTTGATTTCCTTGGGCTTCTCAGCGAGCTTCTCACTCAAGGCACGAGAACGAGCCAGAAGCACCCTCACTTCCCCCCGCGCCAGCGCACTCCTGGGCACTGCCACAGGCGGCGCCTCACCCGGTCGGCCGTAAGGATACTGCCTGCGAGCCAGATCGGCTATCCGGTCGAGGATATGCACTTTGCCCACAATCAGCCGGGTCTGGGCGTTTTCGTAGTCTTCCCCGCTGTTATTCGTTACCCGCACGTATCCCTGCAAGCGCATCGTCTTCTCATCTTCGGTCAGCGTCCCCATATAGAATGCCCGCCAGGACAGGCCGCTGGTTAGATACGTAATCTCGACCGGCACGTTGCCGCTTACGCCGCTTTTGATATTCCACAAGCCAAGATTCCGCACGCTCGGCGGATAAGTCAAATCAGCAATGTCAATCTTATCTGCGCTGGCTTTGGGCAGCATCTCTAAGCTCGTCGGGTCGATGAGCGTATTCGCCCAGGAAAACTGCAGCTTGTTCTTGCCGTCCTTTAGTGTCAGCGCCCTGCTCTCACGCACTAACGTCATATCCGCTGAATTATAGATCGTAAGCTGCACCGTTTCGCGCGAAGGCAAAGTCACCAAATCAACCTTGGCCTGCACAACGCCTGTGATTGCAGCGGTCAAAAACAACACCAACATCATGCGTTTCATTTTGCTGCTCCTTTTTACTTGTCATTCCCGCGAAAGCGGGAATCCAGTTCGATCTCTGTGCCCTCTATGGTCATTTCCATTACCTGGGCCGAACATGGCGGCGATGGTAGTGCATCATCAGCTCTTTCGCCGCGGGGCCGTCCTCGTCGCGAGCAGGCAGCTTTATCTCAAACTCAAGCGTATTGGCGTTCTTTTTCTTGTAATCAACGCCGAGTTTCCACTCTTTGCCATCTACAGTGCACTTCTCCATGTCCCACTCGCCGGGGATATGTTGGATCATCGTAAGCACCGCCGCGCCGTCCTTGAAGTTCTCGATCTTGGCGGTGATTACTTCGTCGGTGTCGTAAAGGATGACTTTGTCGTTGTTGTTCTCGACCTTATTGATCTGGATGTCCTTCATCTTGCGCTGCGTAACGACAATGTCCCTGCTGTCGCCGATGTAGAGCTCCATTTTCTCGCCGACCGGCACCATTCCCGACACATCCTCGCCTAAGAAGATCGTGCTCTCCTGCCCGTCGTCCTGGAAGAGCCGAGCCTTGCCGCCCCAGAGCGCAAACTCACCCAGTCCGCTGTTGGCGTCGTTTACAATCCGGTAGCTCACCGGAATACCCACGTTCTTGTTCTCTAACTTCTCAGGGTCCCACGGAAGCTTGGCCGCGTCGAACGTCCAGATCTTCGTAATCGGCACCTTGTCCGCCTTTAGAAACAGCATCTGCTTGGTCTCTTCATGGTCGATGCCCTGCTCAAACGCCTCCCCGTAATCCAGCAGCACCCGCGCCTTGTCGAAATCCTCGCCGGAGAAGTTCCGCAGCACAAGATAGCTCTTCAAATCGACAAACGTCTCGGGCTTATCGGCAATCGCCTTGTACGTAATCAGCCTGTCGATATTCCGCAGCAGATAGCTGATTCGAACGTTCTCGGCGTAGTTGTCCGCGCAGCTAATCTCCCACACCAACGCGGCCTCGTTCGGCGGATAGCTCACGTTCAGAAGTGTCACCTCCTTGCCCGGGTGGTCGAGCGCCCTTAGCCGAATCGAATCGGCGTCGATGCTCACGCCCTTCCACGAAAAATCCACCTTGTTGATACCTTGTTGCAGTGTCAGCACTCGCTCTTCTTCAATCAGCGTCCACTGCGGATTGTCTAAGCGAATCACCGTCGCCCCGCGCTCGGGCAGCGCAACTAACTTGATCCGGGCCTGCACAACCCCGCTCGCTGCCAACAGCAGCACAATCGCCATTAGTGTCATTTTCTTACTGTTCATCTTTCAATCTCCTTTCAATAAACTTTCGGATTATGTTCATTGGTCTGTCTCTTTGGTCTTCATGTAAGAGCTCAATCTCATACGTTTTACCGGCTTTCACGGTGATCTTTCCGGTATTTGGCTCGAAGTTACTGCTGCCGGGATTCGGACGCGTACTGATGATGTATTTTCCAGGCGGGATGCCTGTCATCTTGAACGATCCATCGGCGCTGAGATTCCACGACCCACCCCATGAACCGGGCTTGTTTCCTCCCTCGGGCTCCAGCTCGAGAAGGATGCCGCCGGCCGGTCGATTGCCGTCCTTATCCACGACTTTGCCCAAAATAGTGCCTGTGCCGGTCATGACCAGTTTGATTTGCTCCGACGGAATCTTGTATTGCTCGAATATCGATCTCTTAAGATGCAAGCCTTCGCACCGGCACCTGACAGTCATCAGTCCTTTTGGCAGCAGGCAGATCTCAAATCGCCCCTGCACATCCGTAGTCGAGGTTCTATCTCCCACAGACGGATACCCATACCCGTCCGGCCCGAGGACATTCGTGGCCGATACCTTGACACCCTCAATGGGATTCCCGTCCTGATCAGCTACAACACCTTTGATACACTGGGGTTGGGCCAAACCTATCTCAAAGTTGAGATACTCCGGCCTCTTATTGTGGTAGCTTCCCTGCTTTCGAGGGGCGTAGCCATCGGCCAGGACACTGACTTCGTAGTAACCCGCCGGAATCTTCGCAATCTGGCAGGAGCCTCGCTCGTTTGTCTTGCCGCGCTTTATCTCCGTCCACTTCCCGCCACCTTCGTGCCTGGCCAGTATTACCTGGGCCCCGGTAATCGGCTTTCCCGTTGCCATGTCAAAAACCTTGCCGCGAACAAGCCCGCTGCCGGCAAACTCAGGCGAAACCGACCCCGGTCGCTTGTCGATTAACACAACATTCTTCGGAATCTTCACCTTCTCCCAAACCACCGAGCCACCACCGATATAGACATCTATCCTCGGCGGGGCGACAGACTTTTTGAATTGGGAAAGTTCGGAATGAAGCATGTAGCTTCGAGGACTGTTGTAAAGGCTCTTCCAGCTCTCCGGAATCCACACCGTGAAGGTCCAATCGACCCGGTTATCCTCCTTCGATAGTTCTTCTTTGTTGTCCTTGAGCCAGAAGCTGTATTCGGGCCCGTTGTGCACGACAAGCTCCAGCTTCTTGGCCTCAGTCGCCGCGAAAGTTTTTAGGGCCTCGTTGAACTCGCTGGTGTCTTTGCAGCGGTACAGGAAGTGATACTCTCCCCCGCCGAACGGCGGCCCCACCCAATAGCCCAGCCGGCTTTCCAGATTTGCCACATCCAGCGTGCCGGCAGGCCAGCCCCGGTCCCGCACAGGCCTGTTGCCGTGCGTCCCCGTAATAAGAGCGAAACCTGCTGCCGGCAACATGAGGACAATGCAGAGTACGATAAAAACTCTCAATTTGTCTGTCCTACAGCTCATAACTCAAGCTCCTTCAAAACATTCAGACAACTATCATTTCGGCATCACCTCTTCTCGCACGCCGTGATACGTTGTCACCGTATAGCCGAACGTCCATTTGCTTCGCGGCGTTCGCTTCAACGTGAATCGCGCGTGCGTCGCATCGTGCTTTTCGTAAGAAATCGCGTCGTCCGCAACCGAGGCGATATCCACATATACCAGCGTCCAATAGGCAGTTCCGAATCCCCGCGTAATCTCAATCTCTATCGGCAGCTCCCGCGTATTGGTAATCTCTATCTTCCAGGTCCGTATCTCGTCCCACCCGGCAATGTTACGCCGGCTGTCGAACCTGTAGTTGTCCGTCTTGAACACCATCAGCGTCGGCTCGACACTTACCAATCGCGCCGGGCCGAGATTCAGCTCAACCTCCTCATCCACCGGAATATACTTAACGCTCGTCCCGCCGACGTACGACAGATGCCCCAAGTCATCGGCCTGACGGTATATCTTCACATTGCCGTTCGGTATCGGCGTCTCGCCCAGGTTGTGCTCCTCGTCGTTGGCGAACTTAACAAACCTTATTGTTTGCCCCCGCCACCGCTCCTCGTCGTACTTGTAGAGACTCTCGACCTCGATATCCTCGGCCTCGAACGAAAGCAGCCGCTTGCCCCACTTGTCGGCAATAGTCTCCGTACCCTCAATCGTATAAAGGAAATACTCGCTCAGGCCTTCTTTTTTAATCTCCTTGGGTCTGGCCATTCCGAACCCGGCCGCGCCGCCTCCATAACCGCAGCTCAGGCCTTGTCGAAGACCATGGTCCACCTCAGCCCATCTAAGGTCACGACCGCTGGCGCGCCCGAAACCGCCTCGCTCGCCGGGTACAGGAATTGGGCTGCCGTAGGGGTAATTTCGCTTTGCTAACTCTGCTATCTGGTCCAGGATGTGCACCTTGCCCACAATCAGCCGCGTCTGGGCGTTCTCATACTCCTCCCCGCTGTTGTTGGCGATCCGCACGTATCCGGCCAACTCCATCGTTTTCTCGTCCTGTGCAAGCGTCCCCATATAAAACGCCCGCCAGCTAAGCCCGCTGGTAAAATACGTTATCTCAAAACCCAGCTTCCCGCTTATCTGCGAGTGGATGAGCCACTGGCCGACCTGCTGTGTCCTGGCCGGGAATACCAACTGGCGAATCTCAAGCTTGTCGCCTCCGGCCAGTGGCTCCAGGCTCAGCGAAGTCGGATCAATCAGCGTATTCGCCCACGAGAGCTGCAGCCAGTTCCACCCCTTCTTGAGCGTCAGGCTCCGCTGCTCCCGCACCAACGTCAAATCGGCCGAGTTGTATATCGTAAGCTGCACACTATCCCGCTCAGGCAATGTCACCAGATCGATCTTCCCCTCGGCGAGGTGGCTCGTCGCTATGATTGTCAACAGTATTATTACACGCTTCATTACACAGCCTCTTACGTTAGCCTATCGAGACAACCTGCGCCAGTCATCCTCTCTTACGCCGTGATAAGTCGTTAGGATATACTCAAATTTCTGCTTCGACCTCGGCTCTAACTCAAGAGTGAACTTGACGGTGTCGAGGTCTTCCTTCTCGAATTCGCCGAATCGCCCGCTATTCTTAATCTGCCAGTACTGTGTCGGGAAGTTGCGCTTGATTTCAATCTTCACCGCGATATCGCGCGTATTCCTCACCTCGATCTCGTAAGTGCGAATCTCGTCCCAGCCGGAGATATTGCCTC
>JAGMDR010000239.1 GCA_023128595.1 Planctomycetota bacterium
CCCTCGTCTCCGACGCCCCTATAGACCTTCAGCATCCCGCCGGGGATCGGCGTCTCGCCTAATTCGTGTTCCTCATCATTCTTGAAACTGAGAAACCGAACCACGGCATTACCGTACCGCTCCTGCTCGAACTTATAGAGATTGACCACCGGCACCTCATCGACGTCGAAGCTAAGCAGCCGCTTCGACCACCCGGTCGCAATCGTCTCGGTGCCCTCAATCGTATAAAGGAAGTACTCGCTCAAGCCCTCCTTCTTAATCTCCTTCGCCGTCGCTAAATCGCGAAGCGCACCGCCTGGAAAGGCTGCAAGCATTTTTCCCTTCGCTTGCATTCCAAAGCGGGATCTACCTTCGGTCAGAATTCTCGGCCTTTCCCCCGGCTTGCCGTAGGGATACTGCCTTCGCGCAAGCTCGGCTATCTGGTCGATTATATGCACCTTGCCCACGATCAGTCGCACCTGGGCATTGCCGTACTCCTCACCGCTATTGTTTGTAACCCGGACGTATCCCTGAAGCCGCATCGTCTTTTCATGTTCGGTCAGCGTCCCCATATAGAACGCCCGCCAGCTCAATCCGCTCGTCAGATACGTAATCTCCACCGGCACCTTCCCACTAACGCCGCTCTGGATATTCCATAAGCCTAAATTCCTAACCCTCGGCGGATAGGTCAAATCCTCGATGTCTATCTTGTCCGCATCGGCCTTAGGCAGCATCTCAAGGCTCGTCGGGTCGATAAGCGTATTGGCCCAGGAGAACTGCAGCTTGTTGTCGCCCTCCTTTAGCGTCAGCGCCCTGCTCTCACGAACCAAAGTCATATCCGCCGAGTTATAAATCGTAAGCTGCACCGTGTCCCGCGTAGGCAGAGTAGCCAAATCCACTTTGCCCTCCACGGTGCCTGCCGCCAAGAGAATTACAGTCAACACTGTCGCTCGCGTCATTATCCTGCCCCTTTTCTCTGTCATTCCCGCGTAAGCGGGAATCCAACCTCATCTGTGTGCTCTGTACCCTTTGTGGCTAATTATTTCGCCAGTCGTTTTCTCTCTCGCCGTGGTACGTCGTCACCGTATATCGAAGCGTCCGCTTGGTCCGCGGCTCGAGCTTCAATTCAAAGCGCCCGTGCGTCGCATCGTGTTTCTTATAGTCCACATCCTGAGCATCCAGTTGTAACGTCCAGTACGCCGTCCCGAACCCCCGCGTAATCTCAATCTCTATCGGCAGCTCCCGCGTATTAGTAATCTCTATCTTCCAGGTCCGTATCTCGTCCCACCCGGCGATGTCCTTGTCTCTGTCGAACTCGTAGTTTTCCGTCTCGAACGCCATTAGCTTTGGCTCGACCGTAACCAGCCGGGCCGGGCCAAGATTTAACTCAACCTCCTCATCAACCGGGATATACTTAACGCCCGTCCCCCCGACGTACGACAGCAATTCGGCATCATCGGCCTGGCTGTAAATCTTGACGTTTCCATTCGGTATCGGCGTCTCGCCAAGGTTGTGCTCTTCGTCATTGGCAAACGAAAGGAACCTGATTGTCTGCGGCCCCCAACGCTCCTCATCGTATTTATAAAGGCTCTCGACCTCGATGTCCTCGGCCTCGAACGAAAGCAGCCGCTTGCCCCACTTATCAGGTATAGTCTCGGTTCCCTCAATCGTATAAAGAAAATACTCGCTCAGCCCCTCCTTCTTGATCTCCTTGGGCTGCAATGTGCCGAGTCTGCTGCTGAAATTCCACGTCACCAAGCCGGTTGCCGCCCCGTTCGTAACCATACCAAACGCGTCCGTCTCGAACGCAACTTCTCCCTTTGCGATTCCCACGCCCGGCCTGCCGTGGGCGTATCGCCTCTTTGCAAGGTTGGCTATCTCATCAAGGATATGCACCTTACCCACAATCAGCCGCGTCTGGGCCTTTTCGTACTCCTCCCCGCTGTTATTGCCCACCCGCACGTACCCCTTCATCTGCATCGTCTTTTCATCCTGCGCGAGCGTGCCCATATAGAACGCCCGCCACGAAAGCCCGCTCGTCAGGTACGTTATCTCGAACGGTACTTGGCCGCTGACCTCCGAACGTATGAGCCAGCGGCCAAGCTCCCGCAGCCTCGCTGGGAAAACCAACTGTTGGATATCGATCTTGTCGCCCTGCTCCAGCGGCTCCAGACTAAGCGAAGTCGGATCAATCAACGTATTGGCCCACATAAACTGAAGCCAGTTCCACCCCCTTTTCATCGTCAGATTCCGCCGTTCCCGCACCAACGTCAAATCAGCCGAGTTATAGATAGTCAACTGCACATTGTCTCGCCTCGGCAGCGTAACTAACTCAATCGCACTGGCCGGCGCAAAAGGCGCCTGCTCGGATATCCCCGATTCGACCAAATCACTCATTCTGCCCATCCCGAATCCGCCGCCCCTGACTAATTTCGACCCTATCCCTGAGCCTTTCTTCTCTATCTCTATCGGCGGCCCCTTTACAAAAGGCTCTCCATACTCCACATCCTTCGGCAGATTAGTAACTATTAGCAGCAGCCCAACCACTAACACCGCCGCCGCAGCACCCGCCCACACGGGAATCTTCCTGTACGCAGCCAGCTTCACGCGCCTCGGCTGCCCGGCCTGCTCGACCACCCGCGATATCAAATCCTCAGGGACCTTTATCTGGCCACGCAGCAAATCCAGCGAAGCAAATTTGCCCTTGAGCCTCTCCAGCTCACCCCTGCACTGCCCGCACTCGGCCAGATGACCGCCAATCTCGGCCGTCTGAACTTCTGAGGCCAGCTTGAACTGGTATTCTATAAGTTCTTCTTCTGTAAGATGACGCTTCATTTTGCGCCTCCCGAAATATCTGGCAGCCTCTGCGCCAGCGTCCGTAGTGCCCTGGACATTTGCACCTTCACCGTTCCCGTCGAACACCCCATAACCTCCGCCACCTCCGGATAGCTAAGCTGCTGATAATACGCCAGTACAAGCGTTGCCCGCTGCTTGCCCGGCAGCTCCTCGACCGCCTGCCGCACCTGCTCTTTCTGCTCGGCCATTATCGCCTCGGCCGAAGGGTCGCAGCAATCCGCCACCGCACTAACCGCACCAAGCTCATCACAATTCCCATCCGCACAACCGGCATTCCGGTTCAGCGATACAACCCGCACCCCCTTTCGCCTCCGCAGGGCGTCGATGGCCACATTCGTCGCAATTGTAAACAGCCAGCTCTTAAATCCCTCCCCGCGAAACGTATGGGCCTTCTCGTGCACGCGCTTGAATGTCTCCTGAAAGAGGTCCTCTGCCTGCTCCCGACTGCCTGTCATTCGCGCCAAATATCCCAATATACCGTCCCCGTATCGGCGTACAAGCTCGCCGAATGCCGTCCTGTCGCCCCCACAATGGGCGTCAATCAAGCTTTTGTCTGTGCTTCCCATCGAGGCTCTTTACTCCAACTACCTCTTCAGACGCTTATTCCACCCAACCGGTTGACAGAGAACTAAGAAATTCCCAAAACTTGTACATCACCGGCGAAATCGCTGTTTTGCCTCCTTCCACCGCAACTTAGTCCTCGATAACCCACTTCCTCTCGTTCTGTTTACAATAAGCTTTTCCATATATGACATGAGTATAGACATTCATCATACTGCACCGGCCCGGTCACGCCGGACGCCGGTCACCTATTCTTCCAGCTTCACGGCCAGGCGCGCCACCCGCTCTCCGAGCCGGCCGGCGCTGTCGAGCTCCTCGGGGCCGATCCCGGGATCGATTGGTCCGGTCATTGCCCCGGCGCCCGCTTCGGCCCAAATGTCTTCCCCCTCTTCATCTTGATAAAGGGGGCCGGCCACGATCATACGATTGTTGATCATAAACAGCAGAAGCGAGATGACCACATGTTCCTTGCCTCCCATCTGACCGCCGCCTGTGGCGAACGCCCCTCCTACCTTGTCCGTAAAATCCACTTTCATTCTCCAGGACCAATCGTCAATCACGGTTTTCATTCTGCCGGGAATATTGGCGTAATAGGCGGGGCATCCCAGAACAATCGCGTCTGCGGCTTCCAGGTCCTCTTTGGTCACTTCGCGGACCCTCTTGACCGCCGCGACCGCACCGGGCACTCGCTTGACGCCTTCGGCCACTGCTTGTGCCATTCGTTCGGTGTTCCCGGTCAGGGAGTCGTAGGCGATCAGGACCTCAGCCGGCTGCTTTTTCAGTCTGACCTCATCCCAGGGACCTTGCCGCTCGCAGCCCCGGCCCGGTGTCTCGCCGCGCATCTTCCTCCCCTGTTCCGCCGCCCTCGGTAAACACCCTGCAACCGTCAAGCCGCAACAGACGACAAGCAACCAAGCTCCGATGGCCCTGGATATGACTTTGTTTGGGTTCATTGCCATTCCTTTCGCTTGCACAACGGACGTGCTTCCAGATCACAGCGTCTGGTCATCGCGGTGGCGTGGCGTTGAGATCCGGCTTCGTGTATCATACACCAAGATTCCCATTTATGCTTGCTTAGCTGTGCCGCTAAGCCGTATTTCCAATAGAATATCAGGTCCGTCTTGAAAATACAAGGTCCCTGGCCTGGTCCCACGAAACTCGTCCGAATATGACTCGAACCTATAATCCAAGCGTCAACATCGGATTGGCTCTGCTGTATAGTGACGAAGCGCTCCGAGAGAATCAAGAGGCCCGATGTTCACCTATTCCTACAAATCCCCCCGCCCCGTCGTTTTCCGGGTATGGCAATTCTCATTCCTCTGGTATAATATGCCGCAGTCAGAGCCTATCTTTCTCGGCAATAGATGCCGGAAGTGTCTGCTTTGCATGATAGTGACGTAAAAGGCCAATCCAAGGGCAATAAAACCGAAAGGAGACTCAATGAAAACGGCAAATAGACCAAAAACAGAAGGGATTTCACGAAGGCAATTCCTCAAGAATTCGGCGACGGCGGCATCCCTGACGGCCTTGACCGCCGGCATTCAAGCCAAGGCCTATGCGGCCGGTACGGGGGCGATCAAAATCGGTCTGATCGGCTGTGGCGGGCGCGGCGCCGGGGCCGCCGTCCAGGCGCTTAATGCCTCCAGACGCGCCAAACTCGTCGCCATGGCCGACGCCTTCCAGGACCGTCTCGAGCGAAGCTACCAGGCCATCTCCGGCAAGCACCCCGACCGCACGGACGTGCCCGCTAAACGACGATTCGTAGGCATGGACGCATACGCCAAGGTCATCGACGCCGATGTCGATATGGTCCTGCTGACCACACCGCCGGGCTTCCGACCACTTCACTTCGAAGCGGCAGTCAAGGCCAACAAGCACATCTTCATGGAAAAACCCGTCGCCGTGGACTCGCCCGGCATCCGAAAGATGATCGCCGCCAACAAGCAGGCAAAGAAAAAGGGGCTGCTCGTCGCGGTCGGGCTGAACATCCGCCACCAGAATAACGCCCGCGAGGTAATCAAGCGTATCCACGACGGAGCAATCGGCAAAATCACCTTCCTGCGGGCCTACGGCAATAACGCCGGTGTCTGGGTCCGCCCACGCCAACCCGGCCAAACCGAAATGGAGTATCAGATGCGCAACTGGTACTACTTCAACTGGCTTTGCGGCGACCTGATCGTCGAGCAGACCGTCCACGCCCTCGACCTTATCAACTGGGCCATGCAGGACCACCCAGTCGAAGCCCAGGGCATCGGAGGCAGGCAGGTGCGGGTCGGCCCCGACTACGGCGAGATCTTCGATAACCACGCCGTCGAGTACACCTACGGTGACGGCACGAAGATGTTTCTGTTCTGCCGACACATCCGCGGCTGCTGGAATAGCTTCGGCGGTATTGCGCACGGCACCAAAGGCGATGCCGATATCAGCAAAGGCACACTCAATCTGCACGGAGCCGAGCCGCTTCGGTTCGAGCGCGGCGTCGCCGGCCACCAGGCCGAGCACGACAACCTCTTCGCCGCTCTCGACGCAGGCCGGCCCTACAATGAGGGCGACTACGGCATCTCCAGCACCATGACGGCCATCCTCGGCCGAATGGCTACGTACTCCGGCCAGGTCGTCAAGTGGGACCAGGCCATCAAATCCGATACCGACCTCGGGCCCAAACGCTACGCGTGGGACGCCGAAGCACCCATAAACCCCGGCAAAGACAAAATGTACCCCTGCGCAATGCCGGGCATCACAAAGCCATACTGATACGCATTCTGATTATTTCTCAGGTGCACTATGTCATCGTGAACGAAACGCGGTGAAGTGAAGGATCCGGGCTGCGCGCTTAAGGAATTCCCCATTCGGAGGCGAGATCGCTTCGGCAAGCTCAGGGCAGGCTCTTCGCCTGCGGTTAAGGATGACCGTTGCTCAAGTAGTGTGCGAGGGAGTAGTAGTGAAATCATGCGAAAATTATTTGTATTGGCTGTCCCAATCTGGTACAATTATCAAAAGCAGGCTTAGCAGTGGATTTGTGCAGTCTCATAGGGAAATCTCGGATCACTGAGATCGATTTGTTTCCGTCAGGGACAGTTATGTATAAGATCGCAGTTATCATTGCCGCAGTAATCATCTCGGTAAACACTGCTTCGGCTTTGCCGGGTTCGGGGACAGAGGCAGATCCGTGGCGGATTGAGTCGTTGGCGGATTTCAACGACTTCGCAGCCGACCCGAATTACTGGGACGACCACACCCGCCTCGAAACCGATATAAACTTAGCTGGAATAACCTACACTACTGCTGTTATCGCCCCAGATGGGGATAATGCCTTTACCGGTGTCTTTGACGGCAATGGCCACGGGGTATCAGTGCTGAGGGTCTGGCGGGTATTCCCAGCTAATAGCCAGCTGGGACTTTTCGGGTACAATCAGGGCCAAATTAGTAACCTGGGTGTTGAAGACATCTCTGTCATAGGCGACGATGTAGTGGGCGGATTGGTGGGACGCAATAATGGCGGGAGTATTGTCAACTGCTATTCGACGGGCATAACGGGGGGTGATATCTGCGTCGGCGGCTTAGCTGGATCCAACGAGGATGGAGTTCTTTTGAACTGCTATTCGACCTGCATGACAAACGGTGATGACCGTGTCGGCGGTTTGGTAGGTGCTAATGGAGGCATTGTCTCAAACTGCCATTCAACCGGCAATGCCAATGGTGAGGACGACGTCGGTGGCCTGATTGGATACAACCATGGTATTATATCAAAGTGCTATTCTACAGGCACTGTTACTGGTGAGAACCGCATTGGAGGTCTTGTAGGGCAAAACTCGCATGGTAGTGTTTCAAGCTGCTATTCGATAGGCGACGTTAACGGTGCTTACCGTGTCGGTGGGCTGGTGGGGAAGAACTCGAATGGGACTGTGTTGAAATGTTGTAGTACTGGGGATGTAAGCGGCGAGTTTGCTGTCGGGGGCCTGCTGGGGCACAACTACGGTTCTGGTGTCTCAAGCTCTTCCAACGCTGTCTCGAACTGCTATTCAATCAGCGACGTCTGTGCCGTTGACACAGGCGATAACCGTGTCGGCGGCCTGGTAGGATGGAACCAGCATGGAGGCGTGTCAAACTGCTTCTGGGACATCGAGACGCAAAACCACGGGGTAACCGAGAGTATCGGGGCTAACTCGGGCACAGTCACCAATGTTGCAGGTCTACCTACCGTCGAAATCCAGATGGAGAGCACATTTATCTCAGCAGGGTGGGATTTTTTTGCTGAATCGGCGAACGGCACAAGCGAGACGTGGCAGATGCCGGCCGGCGGCGGATATCCCGTATTGAGCTTCTTCTACAGTGAGGCACCGTTCCCTCTTTCTGGAAGGGGAACCGCCGGTGATCCTTATCTGATCAATGACGCCAATGAACTCGGAATGGTGAACTGGTATTCCAAGGACTCTTACTTCAAGGTTATTAACGATATTGACCTTTCCGAAATCGACTGGTCTCTGCCTGTGGTGCCGGTGTTTGGCGGTTGTTTCGATGGGGACGGGCACAAGCTGGTCAATGTGCAGATATCAGGGAGAGGATGGCTCGGTCTCTTTGGGTGGCTTGGACAAGACGCCGAGGTCAAGAATCTCAACCTTGAAGAAGGGTCGATTAGTGGAACGGGGCTTTACGTCGGCGGTTTGGCTGGGCGGAATGCCGGCGTTATTTCGAATTGCTCTTCTACCGTGCATGTCAGCGGGGGGTATCAAGTCGGCGGGCTGGTCGGATACAATTCCCGGGGGACTGTGTCGGAATGCTACTTCGCGGGCCATGCCAATGGCATAGAGAGGGTGGGGGGCATTGTAGGATATAGTCACTATGGCCTTATTTCAGGTTGCTCTTTTGCCGGTTATGTTAATGGTACCGCTGTGGTAGGTGGCCTGGTAGGCTTCTGTAATAGTGGCATAGTGTTGGCCAGCTACTCTGACGCTGCTGTCACCGCAAGCGGCGGCGGTGCAGGTGGCTTGGCAGGTGCCAATAGTGGTGGCACAATATTGGTCTGCCATTCTGCAAGCGATGTGAGCGGTATTTATGCAATTGGCGGTCTCGCTGGAAGTAGTTCGGGAAGCGTTTCTGAGTGTTACTTCAGAGGTGATGTAAATGGCGTGGAGGAGACCGGATGCGTAGTCGGCCTTAATGGGGGTAGTGTCGCTAATTGTTTCTGGGACACACAGACACAGAGTCACGGAGTCACCGAGAGCGTTGGGGTGAATGACGAAGGCTCAGTTACCAATGTTGCAGGACTCTCCACAGCGGATATGCAGATGAGGAGCACATTCATATCGGCGGGGTGGGACTTCATCGGAGAATCAGCCAACGGGACGAGGGAATGGTGGCAGATGCCTGTCGGTAGCGGATATCC
>JAGMDR010000024.1 GCA_023128595.1 Planctomycetota bacterium
TATACCCCCTGAACGGTTACCTTTTGACCTGGTTCGGGGGCATCAGGTCGGCGTCTTGGGTGGCACGGGCTTCCAGCCCGTGAAAACACGGCCAGGATGGCCGTGCCACAAATGGTTTGACAAAACGAGCTTGAGGGTTATCATAACCTTTTTTTTAGAGAGCAGCGGCATCGGTCTGGTTTGGGTGTTTGACTGTTTCGGTGCTCAGCAGCTTCTATTTTTGAAACGCGACAATGACCGGACTATTGAAGAGCATTTTGGCACAGAGTGAGCCGATGCCTCTTATCCTGCTGATAGGCATCGCGATTTTTGCCGGGACGGTCGGGGCTAAAATAATCCAGAAGCTTCGCATTCCGCAGATAATCGGCTATATCGCTATCGGTGTGATCCTGGGTCCGGTGCTGAAGATTATTTCGCCGCAGACAATAGAGACTCTTGAGCCGTTCAACTTCTTTGCGTTAGGGGTAATAGGCTTTCTGATCGGCGGTGAGCTTAAGCGCGAGGTATTTGTCAAGTTCGGCAAGCAGGTCTTTGCAATTCTGCTGTTCGAGGGCGGGCTTGCGTTCTTACTGGTCGGGTTGGCCAGTTTTCTTGCTCTGAACTACTTCTACGACTGGCATATTGCATTGGCGGTTGCGGTTGTGTTCGGTGCGATATGTGCGGCGACGGACCCTGCTTCGACCGTAAACATCTTGAGGGAATACAAGACCCGCGGGCCATTGACAACGATGCTGACGGCAGTAGTCGCGCTGGATGATGCTCTGGCCTTGGTGCTTTATATTACCAGCGTAAGTCTGGCGAGCTTCCTGTCCGGGCACAAGGATACGCACTTTGCCGAATTGTTGTTCCATTCTGTCAAGGAGCTGGTGGGTTCGCTGGGATTGGGACTGGCGGCGGGGCTGCTGTTGCGGTGGATTATCAGCAAAATCGATGACGATGAAAAAACGCTGGTTTTCACAATCAGCACTATCGTGCTGACTATCGGGCTTGCGATACGTTTGGAGTTCGACGTTATTCTGTCGTCCATGGCCTGCGGAGTAGTCTTGATAAACCTCTCGCCGAGGAGGAGTCTGCGGGCCTTTGAGCTCATTCGGAAGTTCTCGCCGCCGATCTACGTACTGTTTTTCGTAATTATCGGCACCAGATTAAACGTCACTATGGCCGGTCAAATCTGGCTGCTGGCCGGCGTCTATGTCGTTTGCAGCATTATCGGCAAGACCACAGGGGCGTACTGGGGCGCTTCTTATTCGAAGGCTGTGCCCACGGTCAGGAAGTATCTGGGCTTTTGCCTCTACCAGCAGGGGACAATTGCAATCGCTCTGCTGATTATGGCAAGCCATCGATTCGAGGGTGACATCAGAGATATGATGCTCTCGGTAATAATAGTAGGCGTCTTTATTCTTCAGTTTGTCGGTCCGCTGTTTACAAAGGTCGGTATCAGAAAAGCCGGCGAAGTGGGGATGAATATTACCGAGGAGGACCTTATCAAAACGCACAGTGTCGGTGATGTGATGGATACTAAGGCGCCGGTCATTTCAGCCGGTATGTCCCTGAGCGAGGTTATTAAAGTGGTCAGCGGCACTGATAGCTTTTATTATTCGGTCGTTGACGACGACAAAAAGCTGATAGGCGCCATTACGCTTGACGGTATCAGGAACACGTTTTCCACGCAGGAGCTGAATGACTGGCTGGTGGCGCTTGATATCTTAGAGCCGATCATTGCCAAAGTGACGCCTGAGATGACGCTATCGAGGGCGTTTGAGCGGGCCAGGCGTCTGGATATAGAGCATTTGCCCGTAGTAGTTTCGGACGAGGATGACAGTCTTGTTGGCGTTCTGAACTGCCGGGCAGTGCGCAGGGCGCTCAGCGCCGAGGTATTGTCACGGCAGCAAAAAGCCGATAGTATAGCAAGCAGATAATACGTACGGCTTGCGTGAACTCCAATATATGTGATTGCTATGACTTATCTTATTGCCGGTACGGGCGCTGAGATTTCCGGTCATGCCGGTTTGAATTTGGCGTTGTTATTCGGACTGATTGTCCTCGGCGGGGTTCTGGGTTCGCGCCTTTTTCAACGGTTTCACATACCGCAGGTTGTCGGGTGTGTTGTTGTCGGCATTCTGTTGGGCAGAGACGTTCTTGGACTGATAACGCCCGGAAGAATCGAGGATCTCAGGCCCTTCACTATGTTTGCGTTGGGGATTATCGGCTTTATGATTGGTGCGGAGCTGCGGGCGGAGGTTTTCAAGAAGTACGGCAGGCAGTTCTTCATAATACTTCTATCACAGGGTTTTGGAGCTTTTGTTCTGGTGTCGATTGCGACTTCGGCGGTGGCCTGGCTCGTGCTGCCCTCGGTAGTTCCGGGGCTGACACCGACAGGCCGGCTCGCAATGTCGATTGCCATAGGGCTTGTGCTCGGTGCTATCGCCTCGGCTACGGCTCCGGCGTCCACGGTGAATGTTTTGTGGGAGTATAAAACAAGAGGACCCCTTACCGCGGCGATACTTGCCATTGTGGCGCTGGATGATGCCTTGGCGTTGTTGCTCTATCGTGCTGCAGCCACGGGCGCCAAAGCGCTTCTTGGCACTTCAGAGCGTTCTGTTCTGCTCACGACAGGAGTCCTCCTGGGGGAAATCTTGGGTACGGTACTGTTGGGATTCCTGGCTGGTGTAATGTTATATTTTCTGCTGAAATTCATTAGAGCCGAAGACAAGATACTGGAAGCTTCGATAGCCTGCCTCTTACTTGTTGTCGGAATATGCATTGTCGCCGAAGTCGATCCGATCTTGCCTGCAATGGTATTCGGTATAACGATGGCAAATTTGGCGCCTCGTCAGAGCAAGAGTGTTTTTGAGCTTATCAAAAAGTTCTCGCCCCCCATATATATTTCCTTTTTTGTGCTGGCCGGCGCCCATATTGAGCTTGGCAGATTGGCTCCTCCAACGTTGGCGATAACGGCGGCGTATATTTCGTGTCGGGTGGGCGGCAAGGTGTTGGGGGCGTGGCTCGGCGCCAGACACTGTGGTGCACCGGCTGTCGTTCGTAAATACCTCGGAATGTGTCTGCTTCCCCAGGCCGGTGTTGCTATTGGTCTTGCCATTTTGACCGGTCAGATGTTCAGCCCGGAATTCGGCAAAATTGTTATTATGGTTGTTATGACCGAAACGTTTATCATAGAATTACTCGGGCCGATTCTGGTTAAGGTAGGTGTCAAGAAGGCGGGCGAAGTGGGGATGAACGTTACCGAGGAGGACCTGATAAAGATGTACACGGTAGGGGATGTTATGGACGCCAAGCCGACAAGCATCCCTCACGACTTGTCGCTGCACGAGATTCTTGAGGTCTTCAGCGCAAGCGACGGCGTCTATTATCCGGTCATCGACGGTGAATCCCGTATTGTAGGGACCATTACCATAGGCGGTATCAAGGAGATGTTCGCAAATCAGGATGTTGCCGCCTGGCTGCTGGCCTGTGACGTTGCCGAGCCTGTGCGGGACAAGACGACGTCCGATGCGGCGCTCGAAGAGGTTATGGAGCAGATGAGGCGATACCATCTGGAGAATTTGCCCGTTGTGGGCGGTGACAATAGTGATGAGCTTGTTGGCGTTCTGGACTATTCGAGGACGCTGCGCAACATAAGTGCCGAAGTTCTGCACAGGCGTAAGACGGCGGACGGACTGGCGGCGGCGGCAGGCTAATAGATTTAAGATTTCAAGTTTCAGATTTCACATTTTACTGAGCTATGATGAAGCGATTTTCCTTCCCGAAAGAGAAAAAGCTCCTGAGCAACAGGCAGTTCAAAACTGTTTTGGCTCGTGGTATGAGTGCCCGCAATGGTTTGCTTATTGTCTATATGGCGGAAAATGGGTGTGGTTATCCGCGTCTTGGTGTTTCTGTCGGCAAATCCTGCGGAAATGCGGTTGTTCGGAACCGGTTCAAAAGACTGCTGCGGGAGGCTTTTCGGCAAAGTCAGGACCGGATTCCGCGAGATTTCGATTACGTGGTGATGAATTCGCCTCGGTGGTTGAAAAAGTCGCAAGAGTCTGAGGGCCGAGGGACATCGAGAGGGCCGACGCTTGAGCAGGTAGAGGCCTCATTTTTGAGTCTGATGACCGCAGCGGTTGAAAGGGCGGGCAAGCGGGACCAAGAGGATGCGAGAGCGCCGAGTGATTGCACAGAAAATGGCGAACAGCGGGCATAAAAACTTATTATCAATCACGAATCACCCGATAAAATAGACGAACGCAGGCCCGGAACGCTGTGGGTTTTGGCCTTGAGAAGTCATAAGTTCCGGGCCAAGCGGTGCAGGTCAAACTTTGCAGCGTCGTTTTGCTTCGCAAAAACGAAGCAACAATGGCCGGCAGCGTAAATGAGGACAGACTTTGAGTCAAAAGGGCGAATTAGCACCAATAGGAGCAGCGGCAAAAAAAGCTGGCGTTTCGCGGCAGTCTCTGCAATATTACCTTATGGTTGGTTTGCTTGAGCCGACGGACGTTACGCCGACGGGCAGGCGGCTTTTTGACAACAAAGGTATTGAGCGGATAAAACTGATAAAGAGACTTAACGAGAGCGGCTATCCTTTGCGTGCGATAAGGGAGTTGTTTATGGAAGGCCGCACTGATTTGAAAGGGTCCGAACAGTGAGTGACTATGAGACCATCCAGAGAAGGCGCAATATTATCGTGGGCGTTTTTGTGGTAGGCGGCATGTGTGCGCTTGTGTGGCTGATCTTCAAGTTCGGGGATTTGCCCGGGGTGGTGGGCAAAATGGGGTCCTATCAGCTGCTTGTTCAGTTCCCAACGGCGTCGGGCGTGCAGCGGGACACCCCCGTGCGTTTTTGCGGCTACCAAATAGGCAGGGTGACGGATGTAGAGTCGCCCAAGGCAATGAGGGACCTAAAGACCGGCGTCTTTTACCACCAGACATTGGTTGTGCTCAGTGTTGACAAGAAGTACAACGATATTCCCGCCAATGTGGAGGCAAAACTGATGACTCGCGGCTTGGGCAGCAGTTACATTGAGCTGAAGCTTGCGCGTTATGATGTCAACGAGCC
>JAGMDR010000240.1 GCA_023128595.1 Planctomycetota bacterium
CGAAGACGGCCGGCCCGATATCTTCGTCAGCGAGGCAAATCGGCTGTTCCTGTCAAACGGCAATGGTACGTTCAGGCAGGGCGATTCGAAGCCTTTCCAGTACGAGCCAATTAATAGAGAAGCCAGTCCGTGCGGAGTTGCGTTCGGTGATCTGAACACCGATGGGCGTATGGACATTGTGATTGTCGATCATAGTCAGCCGGCCCGGCAGCACCTTTTTCTTAATCTCGGCTCCGCCGACGGTAAGCCTCAATTCAAGGACGTTACAGAGCAGGCCGGCCTGGACTACCGATTCCCGTCCTGGACACCCCAGCGACTGCATCTCAAGCACGCTCACGTGGAGATTTCCGACTTTGACAACGACGGCTGGCCGGATATTTTTATCGCCGCAACTTATCGGCGAGGCCGCAAGACCCTGCCCTTTATCTGCCGCAACGTCACTCGTGCAGGCGTTGGTGCGAGCTCGGTCGCAGTTCGTGTGCCGCGCTTCGAGGTACCGCCTGTTGAAAAAGCAAACGCCTATTTTGCCGCCGGCCCCGTCGCCGACTACGACCGCGACGGCAGACTGGATGTGTTTGTAGCAAGCTGGTTCCCGCAGATACCTTCGAAGCTCTTCCTAAACCGCAGCGAGCCCAACCACTGGCTGCGCGTCAAGGTTGTCGGCAACACAATCAACCGGATGGGAATTGGCGCGAAGGTGAGAGTATATCCGGCGGGAAAACTTGGGCAGATAAGAAAGCTTATCGGATACCAGGAAATTGGAACAGGCTTCGGCTTTTGCTCGGGCCAGGAGGCCGTTGCACACTTCGGTTTGCGCAGCGCGACAGAATGCGATGTTGAGGTAACCCTGCCGCACAGCAGAGGCAAAATCAGGAAAGTCGGCGTCAAGGCGGACCGACTATTGGTTATACACGAGCCGTCACAATAGCCGGCCACGGGCGAAAGCTCACATTGTCACGGTAAAACGGTGAATACTTGGCAGCAATACAGGAGAAAAGAAATGGGTCATTGGATTTCAGTTATCTTACGGCGAATCCACGTTACTTGTCCACGCCATCTCGCAAGCAAGACCGGAGATGCGGCGGCCCGATTGCGAATTTGGCGCGTGCTGTTGATTACAGGCTTCCTTGCCCACTTCTCAGGCGTATGTATTTGCCGAGCGGCCACCTATGAAATATACCCGGCGAGCGTGGATTCCCAGGAAGAATTTGAACGTCTCGCAAATTCGCTAAAGCCGGGCGATGAGCTGGTCTTGCACGGGGGAGTCTATTCCCAAAATGCCCGTCGAGCAGTCACCGCCAAGGGCACACCGGCCCAACCGATCGTTATCCGGGCGGCCCAGGGAAAAACGCCGCTGCTCACCCGCCCGGCTGATAACATCGATAGGCACAACAACATTGAGTTTGTCGATTGTTCACACCTGATCATTCGGGCTCTGCGCTTCCAGGGCGGCAGTTGCGGTGTGCGCTTCATCCGGGGACACCATATCACATTTGAAGAATGTGAAATCTTCGAGACCGGCAACAACGCACTTACGATGAACAGCGGAGATTGCGATGCCTTTGTCATCCGCAAGAACCACATTCATCACACGGGCTTGAGCAGCTCAGGCTCCACAGAGGGAGAAGGTATGTATATCGGCTGTCACAGTGGGTCGTGCCGGACCACTAATACATTAGTCGAGGCCAATTACATCCATCATTTACGCAGTACGAGCGGCGGTGGAAACGACGGTATTGAAATTAAGGTCCGCTCTTATGGCAACATAGTCCGGGACAACGTTATTCACGATACGAACATCGGCCGCAAATACCCCGGCATATTCGTATATGGAGGTGGGCCCAAGGTAAATATCGTAGAAGGAAATGTCATCTGGAAGGCCGGAGAAGGGATACAGGTGGTTTCCGACGCGATTGTACGCAATAACATCATCTTCGATTGTTCCGTAACTGGGATCACAGCAGCACCGCACGCCGCGGTCTCCCGGATGCGCAACGTCACGATTGTCAACAATACTATCGTGAACCATCCCAGAGGCGCCCGCATTCGATGGTCCAAGGCGAGCAACATGGTTTTCAGTAATAACGCCGTCTATTGTCCGGGTTCAATCGCAATCGATGCTTCCGGAATCGGCGCCGCTGCATTCAGCGCAAACTACATCACAGGCGGTTTGAGCGGTGCGGCAGTTGACGGCTCCCGCTTTTGCGATGGAGGAGCCATTTCCGAGGCCTTTGTCGAGGCAGGCAAAAACGACTATTGGCCCAGAGCGGGCTCGCGGCTGATCGGAAACGGCGATCCGGATTTCACTGCGAAGTTGGATTTCAACTGCTCCGGCAGGAAAGCTCCTTTTGATGTTGGCGCGTATCAATCTCAAGGGCGTGCGGTCAATCCCGGCTGGAAGATACAGACCGGATTCAAAAGCTGCCTCGGACATAAGGACTTGAGGAAGGTTGCCGATTTTGACGATGATCCTGTCCGGCAGGTCTCCGGCACCCGATAAGAAAAAACGCTTATCTGTGTCACTTTTGGGTCGCCGGTCGGGCCACCCGGAAACCTATAATGTCCATTTCAGGCAGCCACCACTTGCTCTTGGGTATCTGCGGATCCCCCATGCGCCACCACTCTTCTTCAAAGGCCCGGGCCGCACAGCGCAGCTCCTCGACAGGGCTGTCATAGTCGCCCCCGCGAGCTACGTGCACACCCGCCGGGGACCCTGGGGACTTGCTGCTCTTAGGTCCCGCAGGGTTTACCGCCGGATTATGCTTTGCAGTCTCCTCATAGGCGGTCGGGCTGTAGTAATCATGGACCCATTCACGGACATTGCCCAACATATCGTAAAGACCCCACGCGCTGGGCTTTCGCTTGGCCACTTCGGCATTCCTGCCGTCGGAACATGCTCCATACCAGGCGTAATCCTTCAGCACCTTTGGGTCGCTGCCAACACCGTAGATGCTCGTGGCGCCTGCACGGCAGGCGTACTCCCACTCTGCCTCCGTCGGAAGACGATATTTCTTACCGGTCTTTTCGGAAAGCCATTTGCAGAAGTTCACTGCGTTGTGCCAGGTTATCGCAATCGCAGGATTCTTCTTGCCATATCCCATCGACAGGTCTCCATAGACGGGCGTAGGGCACGTGACAGCATCGACGTCATCCTTGCTTGCCTGTCCGGCTGAGGCCTGCTTGCTCCTAATAGTCATCATTTCTTCGTAGTAGGCCATAAACAGCCCAAGTGTGGTCTCCGTCGTACAGAGGTAAAATGGATCGAGGCGTACCTTATGCTGCGGTCCTTCGTTGTCCCCACGGCCGGCCTCATCGCCGGGGCTGCCCATAAGGAAGCTGCCGCCGGGAATGAGCACCATTTCAAAACTGAACTTCTCACCGCCTTCTGTCGCAACGGTCTCGGTATATCTCTTCGAGAGTCTATCTTGTGAGACCGAGATACCGGCAGTCGTCATTACGCCAAGACACATCGCCACCACTGCAACGTACATCAATATACGACTCATACGTATCTTCTATATCCTCAAAACCGGTCTCAAAAAAAGCAAACGACCATTGGGGCAGAGATATTCTTTGCATATCTCTGCCCCTCGTAAGGTCCATTTTCTCTTCAGTTTGTGCAGGCCGCCGCGAGCATCCTTCTGTCTAAATCATTTTTGTAAAACCTGGTTTGGGCACGGGATAACTGCCATCGGCACCGGCCTTGACCGGCGGCTCCATATCGTCACGGCAATCCTCGGGCTTAGGCGGGTAATAGAAATCGGACTGATTCACCTGCTCCCAGGTAACCTCCTTGCCGGTGTAGCAGGAGATCTGTCCCATCACGGTGATCATCGTGCTGCGGGCCATATAGTCGCCGTTATTGACCGGCTTGCCCGAGCGAATCGCTGCAAAGAGTACATCGTGCTCTCTCTGATAAGGATTGCTTCTGCCCTGCCATCGCCACGTTGTCTCGCCCCAGATTCGACACCGCGTAACATCCGCCTTGCCTTTGCTGCCGAGGACAACACTCGAAGAATCGTTATGGCATCCGTTCGTTGTCCGGCAGAAGGCATAGATACGCACACCGTTTTCGCATTCATAGACTACCGAATGGTGATCGAACACATCGCCGTAGATCGGTTCGGTCATCGACGAGCGTCCGCCCAAGCCGTGACATTTGACGGGCACTTTGTTCCCCATCACCCAACTCGAACGGTCCAGATTGTGCACTAACGACTGCGGGACGTCATCTCCCGAGAGCCAGCGGAAATGGTACTGCGTGCTGCACTGCCACTCGAGCTCCGAGAGTCCCTCTTTCCGCGCAATCACACCGTACGGGCCGCGCAGGAAATTCTCTTCGATCGCAACCACCTCGCCGATGGCCCCGTCGTAAATCCGCTCGACCGTTTCGGCGTACCCGGTGTGATACCGGCTGTGCAGACCGGAGACAATGCACAAGCCCTTCCGCTTTGCCAGATCGGCGGCCTGCTGCATGAGCCTGACGCCGGCAGGATCGGTGCCGTGAGGCTTCTCCACGAACACGTGCTTTCCCGCCTTGATTGCGGTCATGGAATGGAGCGGGTGGAACTTGGCCGCGTTGGCAATCACCACAACGTCCGACGACTCGACCACGTGCTTGTACCCGTCGAAGCCGGCAAAACAGTGATCGTCGTCCACGGTAACCTGATCCGGCTTCTGTCCTTTTAGGGCATTGCGCTTGGCTTTGACGCGGTCCATGAAGATGTCACACATCGCAACTAATCGGGCGCCGGAGTCAGCCGTCAGCGCCTGGGCGGCAGCACCGGTATTGCGCCCGCCGCAGCCGATCATTCCCACGCGAATGACATCACTGCCGGCCGCATACGCGCTATTACCAATGCTCAGTGACCCGGAAACAGCAGCCGTAGCCGCCACAGTCGAAGCCTTCAAAAAATCACGCCGTGTCGTCCCGCGACCTTTACCTGATTTTCTCGAATTTGCCATGATACCTCCTTATTAGACGCTTCTGCGCTAAGCTGTATTTCAACTATTTGTAAACCTCTTTCTGAGACCTCGTTCAACACGCTCTTCTTGCCTGCTCAACCGCCCTTCGAATCACACGGCAGGATGGGCTTTAGCCCATGCGGACATCTGCCTGCCCGACTCGGCGTCACACCAACGCGAGCCGGTAGGATGGGCTTTAGCCCATGCGGACATCCGCCTGCTCGACTCGGCATCGTACCAACGCGAGTTTCCAAGAGGTACGGCACGAGACGAAACGTCAATATTCCCTGTCCTTCAGGATACCCGGCTGTGGGACGGGATACGTGCCGTCGGCTTTGGCCGGCACCGGCGCAGGGCCATCGGGCGTCAGCTTATCGGCATTGGGAGCAAACTCGTGCTTGCAGTTGAGCATCTGGTCGTAAGTAATGACTTGGCCGGTGTGGGCGGCCATTCGCCCCATCGAGCTCACCAAACTGGCTTCGGCGCCGCGCTTCGCCTCGTTGTAAGGCTTGTCCTGACGAATGGCGTCGATAAGGTCATCCCATTCGTTCTGATAAGGGTTTGCCTCTTCTCGGTCGACTTTGGATTGCCAGATCATCTCTGAGCGCACGGGAGTCTGGCCCTTGAAAAGGCTGGAGGGCCTCCCACAATCGCCGCTCTTCGAAACGATCGCCATGCCTTTGGTGCCGTGAAGGTAGCTCGAGTAGATGTTCTGGCAGCCCGTCATCCGGCGCCCGTCGAAATTGAACGTAGTTCCGTCGGCATACGTATATTCCACCGCGTACACGTCAAAATTCTGGTCAACGCTATCATCGTGATAGTGTCGAGCGCCAAGCGCCTGGGCCTTAACCGGCCAGGCGTTCTTCATCCAGCCGAGATGATCGATGATGTGAATGTAGTAGTCACTATACATACCGCCGCTTGCCCACAGGAAGCTGTGAAACTTCCGGATCTGATAGAGCAGCTCGCTGATGCCGTCCGGTTTGGGTCCGGCGGTAGCTGACCGGCCGGCCATCCGGTAGCCGCGCTGCAGGATGATGTCCCCGATTTCGCCATCGTGAACTCGCTTCGCCAGTTCTTCAAGCGCCCGGCTGTGACGGGACATCAGGCCGACGCCAACCTTGAGGTCTTTCTTCACGGACTGCTCGGCAAGATTGAGGAACTTGCGGGTGGTCGGGCCGTCCACCGTGATGGGCTTTTCCATAAAGACGTTGAGCCCCTTTTTGATGGCGTAGGCAAAGTGCACCCAGCGAAATGCGGGAGGCGTCCCAAAAATAGCAACATCGCCTTTGTCAAGACAATCCATCGCCTTTTTGTAAGCTTCAAAGCCGACGAACCTGCGGGACTCGGGCACATCCACCTGCTCAGCGGGCCTCTTCGCAAGATTCTTGTAGCTGTTGGCAAGACGGTTCTCGAATACGTCGGCCATAGAGACGAGCTTGACCGGGCCATTCTTGACCGACAGCGCTTGCGCCGCTGCGCCGGTGCCCCGGCCACCGCAGCCAACCAAGGCCACCTTGATGGTGTTGCTCGGGGCCGCGTAGGCGTGCTGCACAATCCCCGCGGCCAGAGCCGAGGTCGCGGCGATCCGACCGGTGTTCTTCAAAAACTCACGACGTGACGTGCTTTTTCTCGTGCTTTCACTCATAATGCGTCTTCTCCTAATGACTGTTATCAACTTCAAATGCTACATTTGTTCCAGAATTTACCATTTGCCCTTGGCCCAAATGTCGTTTGGGCTCCATTTTCCCCATTATCTTCATCGCCCCGCACTTCACAAGCCTTTTTTACGCGTCATTTCCCAAAAAACCATCGGACGATCCGGCTTGACCGGGCATACAGGCCTTTTTAGAATTTGGTGAACCAGCAATGAAAGGGGACAAAATGGGCACGGTCGAGCCTCCCGAGCGTCTAAACGCCGCCGCAAAAGACAAATTTGATGTTGCCTTTACGTGTTTATTATTTCCACGCTGAGCGGAGCTCATAGATTTCGAGCGAGTCTATCGTGATATTGCCGTCTTTGGTGAATAGATCGAGTGTCCTGTTATCGTCCGGCAGGATCCCGCCGATCGGCATATAGACACGGCCGTCGTTGCCGAATATCTCGATAGTCGTTCTGTCGATTAGGATTTCGAGGCGGATCTTTCCATGGCTCACCTTTAGGTCAGCGGTTTTGCCCTTGCACGAAAGCTGCTTCTTCTCGACTCTGTAAACGACCGGCGTGCCGCGAATCACGAATCCGAATTCGCCCGCATCGCCCGGACTAAACTCGGCGAGAATGTGGAAGAGATCGCCCTTGATACCCGAAAGCAGGTTCTCGCCCGGCTTTATGGTCTTGGCCTTGAAGGCACGCTTCTTGCCGTGGATGCTCTCGATTTCCCTGACCGGCTCGGCGAACATGCGGATACCCTCATCCGTTGTCCGAAGGGTCAGCTCGACCGGGAACAGCATCTGCTGATTGAACGGCATCCCCGTCATTGCGACGCGTCCCCAGGCTATCTGGATTCGCCGGCCGTCCTCTTTCGGAACGTTATTAAACGTCTGCGACGCATAGAAGCAGTTGCCGCGCTGGAAGCGAATGCTCTCGGTCTCCTTCTTGAACTCCTTGCCGTCAAACTGCCCGACCAGATAGTCCCCGCTGCCCCCGTAAAGAATCCACTTCTTGTTATTCTTGTCCCCGTCAACCGCTAACTCGAACAGCTCGGGGCACTCGTGATAGCACTTTATCTCGCTGTGCCTCTCCCACTTCTTGAGATCCTGCGATGTAAAAAATGCCATAACACCCTGCTCGATATAGAGCACCATAACCCACTGCTTCGTAGGCTCGTGCCAGATGACCTTCGGGTCCCGGTTGCCGCCCCTGATATGCCCGATGACCGGGTTATTCTTATATGTCGTCCACGTCCTGCCCCGGTCGTTGCTGTACGCAATCGACTGCGTAAAAGGCTGGCCCCGCGACTCCGGATTCCTGCCCCCCGCCGAGGTATAGAAGCAGACTATAACCTTCTCATCCCCGGTCTGGAATCCCGCCGTGTTGCCCTCATCGACAGCCGCCGAGCCCGAAAAAATCGTACCTAACTTATCCGGATGAATCGCATCGCCCAATTCCTCCCAGTGCACCAAATCCTTGCTCACAGCATGTCCCCACGTCATATTCCCCCACGGCCAGCCGTAAGGATTGTGCTGATAGAAAAGATGCCACTCGCCCTTGTAGAACACCAGGCCGTTCGAATCGTTGTTCCACCCACGCTGCGACGTAAAATGGAACTGCGGGCGCAGTTTCTCCCTGTACAGGTCCTTGCTGTCCTTGATCGAGTCGGCCTGCACGATGGATTTGAACCCCTTCGAGTCTGCCGCTAACGAGTCGGCCTTGAGCGTAACCTCTTTGCCCTTGAACTCGCCCACATCCAGAACCACCCAGAAATCAGGCTCATCCTCGGCCAGCGCGATATCAAAATCCCGGACGACCTTCCCATCGACAATCAGCCTGAATATCCGCTTGCGGGCACCGTTTTTGACGGGCAGATTGAGGTATCTCTTTCTGACAACGAACTGCCGGCTCGTCTCCTGCTCTTCAACAACGACGACGAGTTTCTTTTTCTCGCTGCTCTGGACAATCTGATCGATATTGATATGCCCCCACCCGCCCTTTTGCTTATCGACAATCTGAATCTTCGCCGTCTTGCCCGCTAAGTCCGCAACATCCCACGATCGCCAATCAAGCCTCTCAGTGCCACCCGGCTGATCGTTAGGCCCGGTGGCCGTGCGGACGATCTTCCCGTCGATAAGCAGATTGATGCAGGCCCCGCCCGGATGCATCCCCCCGCCTATCAGGAAATTGATATACTTGCGTTGAATCTCAAACGTCGGCGAGGTCAGCGTGCCGGTCGTCTCGTCGCCCTCGAAGTACGTATTGACCAGGGCCTTGCCTTGATATCCGCTGACCTCCATCTGGCCGCTCAGCGTCCCTCGCGCGGGCCCCGGCCCAAACGCCTCGCCCGTCACCTTCCAGTCGCCGTAACCCTTGCCCTCAAAGTCAGCTACGAGGATATCCTTTCCCCCCGCAACTCCAGTCGAGCAACCCGACAGCACTGCGATAATACAAAGCATCCATTTACTCATCAGATTTCCCTTTCTTTAATTTGTTAGACCCGGTTCCATACAAGTTTGCATCATTAGACACTAATACGTTCCCAAAGTAAAACCCTTTTTCTCCGCCCCCGGCCGCCTATTTAGCCCGGTCCTCCGGGCCGGGGCGCCCACGTGAGAAACACTTTTTTTCACACCAATCACCGCCCGCCTGTCAAATCATTTTCTGCCATCTATCCTCCCTGTCGCAAACTTGTTGAAATTGAGATCAGATCTTGGTATTGTAGGTCTTGAATTGTACAACAGTGTCTCAAAAACACCGCCAAAGCATGCGGGGCTAATTTTTGTGAGACAAATGGGAATGTCGCACAATATGACAATTTGTGATATAGTGGTTGCGAGTATTGGCAGGGGACTGATAATGATGAAAGTAATAAACCATTCATTTGAAAGGATGGGAAAATGCGAAGATCGATTCTTGAGCTTCTAACAATTCTCGTTATCTTAGTAATGGCCCTCGGCGGCTGTAAAGGCGAGAAGACCGCCCCGCAGCAGGACGATGCCAACGCTCCGCAAATCGAAAACAAACCCATATCGAAGGCAAACAAACCACAACCTGAAAAAGATCTTCCCCAGTCTCACCAGGACTCTCTCGAAATCGTCTCAACAATACCTCCCACCCCGGCGGTTCTGGAATTGGGGGAGAAAATGCGAGTGAAGATTCGCTACAATCTCGTTTCCGCACAAAAGGCTCACATCTGGGCCCTGCCCTATACTAACGGCAGGAACAATATCTTATCCAAATCCCATCCATCCTATGGGTACGACGCCGGCAATGGCGAAATGGAAGGTTGGTTCTATTTTGAAAACCAGACAAAGGTGGACGAGATTCGTGTCAGAATGGTCTCAACCGAACCAAAACAAACGATTGCGACCGCATCGCTACCAATAGACGCAGAATGGAAATGAAGGAAGGACCCAGGAATTCAACAGAGCAGTGCGCACGCTGCGCCTCCCCCTTTAACTTACCTGTTTCTGTCGTATTCCAGTCTCAAACACCCTTCATCTCGAAGATCCCGATCCATCGGGAATCAATTATCCTCCCTCCCTCCCATGATCTTAGCTGCCTATAAGGCAGCGTTGGCGGGTCCTCCACCGCACGATTCGCCCCTCGTCATTGCGAAGGAGCGCAGCGACTGCGGCAATCTCAACCCT
>JAGMDR010000241.1 GCA_023128595.1 Planctomycetota bacterium
CCGCCATCCGGTGTTCCGGTACTTGGTCCATACGACGGAAAATTGAGCAATTCCGGCGAGAAATTGGAGCTTTCAAAGCCCGGCGGCCTGGATTTGTTTGGCAGACGACATTACATTCGCCTTGACAGGGTCAACTACAGCGACGGCTCGCATCCGGAGGATTGTCCCGGCGGCGCGGACCTCTGGCCCATTGAGGCCGACGGCGCCGGCAAATCGCTCACCCGCACAACACCGGCCAACTACGGCAACGACCCCAACAACTGGACCGCCGCTTCACCTACGCCCGGCTACTGACTGGAATCAGTGTAAATCTGTAATAATCTGTGTCACAAATAGTGTCGTCGAACGCTACGAATACGATGCCTACGGCAACTGCTATATCCTTGAGCCGAACCTCGCCGCCGACCCGGATGGGAAATCAGATTATGAAAATCCCTACTTGTTTACGGCTTCAAGGGTCGATATACTCGATAACGGCTCTTTGAAACTACAATACAACAGAAACAGATACTACGACCAATACACCGGAAGATGGCTAACCCACGACCCGCTGGGGATTACGCCAAGTCCTCGAATAGGCAACAGTTTCAGAGTCTTCGACCAGTATAAGGATAGTATGAACTTATTCGACTATGTAAAGTCACACCCTGTATCGCAATTGGACCCTCACGGACTCACAGTCACATGTCCTGGTGGCCAATGGTGGTTGGCTGGGACGATGTACTCGCGCTCATGTTTTGTCGGTGCTTGGCACACGCTTTACCTTAACTGGGCATGCAAAAAACGCAAACTAATCGGCTACTGGGAGTATGAGTGTTCGGGGGCGATGGTAAGTGCCACGCAGAAAGTCTATCGACAACCGTCTGCTTGGGGAAGGACCTATATACGGGGACTTATTCTGGGATTAGGTGGAGGTAAGCATTATGTCACGGGTTCGGTTTCAGGAGCTCCGACTTTCGATAGCTTGGAAGCAACGTCACTGGCGTCGTCAGGAGTCTCTGGGACAGCCATATTCATAGGGGCTGGCATTTCAGGTGGTGGAGGCACCTGTATGCACCATGCCGGGTTTGAAGGTGGTTTTGGGCTTTCCGTCACGATTCTTTGCGCTGAGACTACTGAAATCTGGACGGAGAATAATACGATTGTTGAAGGGCCGCTTGACGATGCCATAGCGAGAAGTTTTCAGTTAGGATTGTGCACAAGGACATGGCAGAGTGCGACGGGGCCGCTAGTATGGGAAGACGTCCCAAAAGCCGAAAGACCGCTACCACCAGGATGCTTGGGGCCTTCAAAATAGAAGCAGGAACACCGTTCCCCGGATTAGAGGCCACTCCATGCAACATGATTCTGCATAGGGCGCAATGCTGTGTGTCTTTGTGGTCATAGAGCAAAGGATAGCCCGGAGTCAGAGAAGAGTAAGAGCAAAAGTGGGAATTCGAGTTAGCGGACGAGTTAAGAGAATGATGAAGGCGAAAAGCATGGAAATTGAGAGATTTGCTTGGTCACGTGGTGTGCAATGGATTCGTTGGGCTGTATTGATTTGTCAACAGGTTGTCTTCACACCGGTGGTATTGCTTTTGCTTCTACCATTGTTTGTTGGTATTCACAAAGCTGAACCATATATAGAATGGTATTTCTCTACACGCATATTTGAGTTCATTGTTCTGCCGATGTGTTTTGCTAACGGCATAAATGGTTTCGTCATGATGGTAGAAGGGCGCATCAAAGCAAAATGGAAATGGTGGAAGCAGATTTTTACAATATTCGCAATTTCGATTCCAATTTACGGAGCATTTCATTATACAAAGTGCAAAACAGAACTGAAGAGTCTGGCAACGCAGTCGTCCATTAACTAAAAAAAGCACCGGAAAGGCAACGGGAAAGGTGTCCCGTGCAATCCTTTCTCGGTTGTCGCCGAATTCGCATACGATGCCCTCGGTAGAAGGATAAAGAAGGTTGATCCCCAAGGGACAAGTTCGGTGGCCGGAACAACCAATATCTACTACTATAACGACAATTGGCAGGTCCTGATATGAAAACGGGCCGTGTAGCTCCTACATCTATTTTCTTGAGCCTTATTCTTACGTTAACATCCGGCTGCCAGCATCGCGCTGAGGCTGTACAAGTCCAAGGCTCTATCTCCGCGAAGGCTTCACCTGAACTTGCCGTGGTGGCGAAAAATCCTCTGCCTAAGATTAGTTTTGAGAAAACGGTTTGCGATCTGGGCCGGGTAGGCTTGAGCACCAAAAACACTTGCGAGTTCAAGTTCACAAACACCGGCCGGGCCTTGCTGAAAATCACGAACGTAAAAAGCACCTGCGGTTGCACCGTTGCCCAGTTAGAGAAGAAAGAATACGCCCCCGGCGAATCCGGAACGATAAAGACAACCTACACCGCCGGTAAAACCCTAACAACCACACAAAAGCATATTTACGTCTTTACCAATGACAAAGACAATCCGACGATTACGCTCACGATAAAGGCAAGGATTGTACAAATGGTTGAAGCTACCCCGGCCAGGCTGAATCTCTCGTTGAGAGAGAAAAATGCAGGAATGCCTGACATCATCCTCAAAAGCCGGGACGGCCAGCTGTTCTCAATAAAGAGCTTCGCCTCAACTAACTGCAATTGCATAACCGCCGACAGCCGCGGCGAGGGCAATTACTTCTGCTTTCGCACCTGCAAATAGTCCCGATAGGCTGTGTGAAGATCGATCGCTTTGTCGTCGGTCGCCGAATGCAGCAGAATCCCGTAGCGAAGCGAGAGCTTCTGATTTGTAGCGACCCTGATTTTGCTGGAATCCCCACCGCCGAACGCTTTCCATCCGAACGAATTGGCGGCCATAAAACCATAATCCCGCACATGCCAGCGGCACGCACGGAAATTGTCTGGGTTCGGCATGATTGTGACACCGACGAATCGCCCGTCAATCGGCCCGCCGTAATCGCACCACAGGGCTTCTTTGCCCCATATCTGTTTTTCGTTACGTCTGCCCCTATCGTCAACGATGCGTCCGCCTTTGCCGCTCTTGACCATAATCGGCGTGCCCACCCGAACGCCAAGGCCCATCTCTTCCTGATCACCGAAATAGAAGGGCTCTTTATCGCTGCTGCGCCCGTAGTGGTTTTATTTCGGCACTATTTTGAAAGCAACGTCGTTGCCGATATGCAGGGCGTGACCTCCGGTTGTTTTCAGCTCCGGTATTGTGCAACTGAGCTTGCCGCCACTGCATTCGACGGTCTCTGCGTCCAGATACCTGCCGCGCCACGTCCGGTACAGCCGGACCTCGTACTTACCTTCCGGCAGCCCGGATATCGTGAATGATTCGTTGGCGACACCGACCTTAGCATTGACGACCCAGCCGAAAATCAGCTTGTCGCTCTTCATCGCCCACGCATCACAGTTGGGCGCAGTGATATCGGCAGGCTCAAAATCCATATTTGCAAAATCGATGCCCGAGACGAATCGTGAGAAATAGAGCATTTGATTGGTAACGACGCTATCGTTAATCCAGTCCGAGTACGCCCACCAAAACGGAGTCGCACAGGACCCATTGGCCAGGCTGACCCAGATGGCATTGTGGTACATTGCAAGGTAGCCCGGCAT
>JAGMDR010000242.1 GCA_023128595.1 Planctomycetota bacterium
TGACACCAGCTCCTGCAGTTGCTTCGGCCTCGTGAAAGCCCAGAACGCGAACATATTCACGTCGTTCTCCAGACTGCTTTGAGAGTACTTCACCAGAAAACCGCGGTCCAGCAGCTCCTCCGTCTGTCCGAAGATGTCCTCTTGCCCGAGCATCTCCACCCCCGTCCCTTTGTATTCCCAGCCGCCTTCGTTCACGGCTTTCCACGCCTCCTCGGGGAATTTGTTCTTGTAGTTCGCAAGGAATATGCTCGATAGCTCCGAGTGCATCTGGCTCAGCAAAAACTGCCCGGTGTATCCCTTGGACCGCCCTTCGCTGTTTACATAAAGAGCGGACTTGCCGTACGCCGCCCCGAAACCCTTGCCGTAGAACTTCATACCGCTGATCAGGTATATGTCCGTCAGGTTCTTCTCAAGCACGCCCTTAGGGTATTCCGCAAGGAATTTCTCCACTGCCCCGAGGACCCTGTCAATTTCTTCCGCCGGCATTTGAGAGCCTTGGCCCGATATTGGCTCGCGCAGCCATTTCGCCGGAAAGAACGCCTTCGCATCGTATCTATGATGGACTTTAACCCCGTAGTTCCTTTTGATCTCATCGATCTTCGCCTCAATCTTGTCCGGTTCCTTATTCACCTTCTCGTCCGCCCTTGAATCATCCTCATCGCCGGCCTTCGAATCCTCCTTATTGCCTTTAGACTGCCCCTCGAACTTCTCTATATCGAAAATCAAAATGCCTCTGCCGACCCCGGCCGGGTCGCCTTGCTTGGCCACCTGAAAAGCAATATACCGCCCGTCGTCGCTAACCACCGGGTTCGATGCCTTATAGCCCGGATAGTCGGAGAAAAACGTCATCCGCTTCGTCTTGCCCGACCCGTCCAGCGCCAGCTTGTAGAGGTCGATATACTGCGTCCCTTTGCCGCTGTGCTTATCGCACTCGACAAGCGTATGTTTGCCGTCGGGAAAAATGCCTTCCGGCTCATCGTATTGCTCCGGCGCCTTCGAGTAGTTCACCACCTTGCCCGTCTTAAAATTAAGCCCGCAGACCTCCGTCCCCTGATACCCGTAAGCGCTGAATATCAGCTCCTTCTCGTCCGGCGGCCGAAGATTCTGAGTCTCCAGCCCGGTCTTAAACGGCAAATCCTGCCTATCCAGAACCTTCTTCTTGTTCCCCAGTTTCGGTGTGCCGTCCTCATATACTATGTCCGCCGAATAGAACGCTCCATCCTGCGTCCAGACGATGTGCATTCGCCTGCGTGAAACCACCGGCCCTTCCGAGCACTTCTCGCCTAACGGCACGGGCGGACCGGAAAGGTCCTTCTTCAAGACCCAAAGCTCGGCGTTCTTCCCGCTCCTGCTCGGCCACGGATTAGTCGCATCAAACTGCCTCGCACCCGATAGCAGAATATCGCCGTTGCTCAGGTACAGCGCCCGCGTGTAGCCCTCATGGAAGTAGCGATGTGTCATCGGACGGATAATCTTCGTCTCTAAGTCAATTTCATACGCATCACCGAATGTCTTCTCGATAAACAGGATGCGCTTGCCGTCGTGTGACCAGTCCGCCCTTTGCCCGAAATATGTCAAGCGCCTTATGTGCCCCGGCAGCTCGTCTAACGGCGACTTGCCCTCCCTGCTCGCCGCCCCCCTCGCACACTCAGCCCCTACCATCCCCACCAAAACTGCCAACAGAATCTTACTCATCCAGTTCCACATAATCCACCTCCTGTCCATCCTTCATATTTAGCCTGCGCTCTTCACCGCAGGTTCACTCCTAACAAAGCGTCCTTACCATACCATCCCTTTATCTTACCGCCCCCAGCCTACCACTTCAACTCTCCAATTCCCTCGGCCTCCACGAATTCCACGTGCCCATCATTGAACAATATATAGCACCCCCTCTTCTTATGGTTCTCAAGCGCCATTATCTCCGGCCCACCGTACTGGTTCCAGCCGCCCTTGGTCTCAAATAAGAGCACCGTGCCGCCCGGCGAGTTCGGCTTGCAGTTTGGATTGATCGCATAATGACATCGGCCCTTATTACCTTTGGCCAAGGCATGTTTGCAAACAAACAGCTTTTCATCCACAAGCGGCTCCTTCCCTGAACCATAGTTCTCCATAAGCAAATCACACCATTTCCCCGGCGTCGGATAACCCACTCCAACGAAATCATACGTGTACACCTGCAGTGCCTTTTGAAGCGCTTTCAAATTCGGAGCGCATCCTCGCTGAAACAGCTTTCTGTGCAGAGGAGAACCGGGGAAAACTATCAGATAAACAACAACAGCCCCAATAAGGCCTACGCCCAATGATTTGAATATTCCCAGCAAGCAGGCTCTATATTTCCGACCTTTCGGCTTATTCTCCGTTTCCCCTGCACTTTCATTTGGACTGTCTATTTTCACCTCTTTCTCCCTTTGTGCCTTCGTATCTTCGTGGCTAATTTCGTTCCTTCGGCCAGCCGGTTGGCTCTATCCTCTTGAACTCTCCTTCGATATCTGTTCCTTCGTAGAACGAGAGCCGCCCGCGCAGCCGTGCCGTCTGGCCCGGTTCCAAATCGGGGAACTTCGGGTCCGAGTGAAAGCAAGGGGGTCGCTCATTCGCCCATGTCCGATGACAACCTTCCCAGGCGGTAATAATCCACCGTTTGCCGCCACTGGATCGGCATGCTGCGTAAGGATTTTGCAGCACCTTGTTCTCATTCGTCTGCTGCTCGAACCCTTTGGCCATCTTCGTCATAACGCAGTTTTGAATCCGCAGCCCGGTCAGCTTCTTATCCGTCCCGTTCGTAAGCCGCATCTCCATCAAAACGGCATCCTTCGTGGGCCTTACCTTAACGCCGAACGCAATCCCATTCGGCAGCTTGCGCTCGATATCCAGCCTGCCGTCCGGATACCGATTCCACTCTAACTTCTCTAACTCAATCCCCTGCTTGGTCCATATCGTATCGATATGCGTATGCGCCAGATACGTCAGCCCTAAATTCGACCATATCGCCTCCGGCACATCCACGACCACATAGCTATTGGCATCCCAAGGAGTAAACACGCTTAACTTCGTCTCCCGCTGCGGTTCAATCGCCCCCTCCAAAAACCCGATCCGGGGATGCCGACCGCCCGGATAAGGCAAAACCAATATTGGTGCACCCTTCGCTTGCTCAGGCCGATTATCAGCGCGAATATCGAATTTCCTTTTCGATTCCTCAATCTCCGTCTCCACCAACCCCGTCGCCGCAGTTATCTCCTCATTAGTAAACCGATGATACCAAACCATATTCCCCAACCAATACCGCAAATCCGCATCAGTGCTCGGCACTCGATAATTTACTCCTATCCACTTCAATTCACTTGCGTCCTCGGCTGGGGGCAGCTTGCCGTCAGAATCGTTTCCGTAAATCTGCATTGCCTTTTCGAGACCAGTCAGATTAGTGCTGGAATGCGATCGAATTCTATGTTGCAGGACAGCGAGCATAACATAGGAAAGTGCCAAGAAAGCCAAAGCACCTACGAGTATTTTCACTGCGGACAACGGGTTGCGTTTCTGCTTTTCGTTCCTACTGCTCATCTTTGTCCTTTCCGATTCCTCATTTCTCTGCGCTCTCAGCGGCCTCGACGGTTAAGCATCTTTCGCAGGACGCTCATCAGGGTCCTCGGCTCGAAGTAGTTCTTTTCCAAGCGCAGGTATGCGGTCTTGGGCTCCGGGATTCTAAGTTTGCCGCTGGTCTGGGCCAGTAGAGCCTCGGCTTGGCCGCCTGCTTCTTTATCAAATGAGAACGCCAAATCCTGGCCCGTGGTGACAATGCTTCTTATCCCCCGCCTGCTCGCCTTGATTCGCAGTTCTGCCAATTCTAACAGCAGGCCCACATCCTCCGGCATCGGGCCATAGACATCGGCTAACTCACCCCTGATTTGCTCCAAGTCATCATCGCCCCTCGCAACGGCAATCTTGCGATAAACGTCCATCCGATGCCTGTTAATCGGTACATAGTTCTTGGGTATGTACGTCGCAAAGCCGAGATCGATAACCGCCGTCGGTATCGGCTCGGTCGGCTCATTCTTCAATCGCCGAACCGCCTCGGCCAACAATTCGCAGTACATCTGATAGCCCACCGTCTGAATATGCCCCGACTGCGCCGCCCCCAATATATTGCCCGCCCCGCGA
>JAGMDR010000243.1 GCA_023128595.1 Planctomycetota bacterium
TGGATATGAAGCTGCGTAAACCGCCCCAGCGCCTCGTAGATATCAGCCCGGCTGTACAGCTTGCTCGCATCCTCCGCCCTGCTCAAGTACGCCTGCGCAACCTCGTCAATTGTCCCAGGCTCCTCGAAAACGACTATCGTATCGGCAGGCAGAATATTCGCAAAAAGCTCTCTTTCGTCCTCTTTCGCCCCGCACACCGCCGAAATCACACTGATCCTCTCCAGCTCCTCACTCGACCGCAGCGTATCCAGATTGATCGCGCGAATACTCTCTACAACATCCCCAAAAAACTCAACCCGCACCGCCTCCGCACCCCCCGACACATCCACCATCTTACCATTCCGGCCCGCTCCACCTTTGTTATTGCGATCCGCTTCCCCTTCGTCATTGCGAGGAGCGCAGCGACGCGGCAATCCCTGTCCCCGCATGTCTTTGGCGGGGATCAAAACCTTCCCGCTAATCAGCGGCGCGTAAATATCAACAATCCCCCCACGCCGCGCAAACTGCCCCGGCAAATCAACTCTCTCAACCCGCTCGAACCCGTTATCAACCAGCCACTCAACAACCTTCTCCGGCGACACCTCCCTCTCCGCTTGTAGCCCAAGACAGCTTGTCTCCAACGCCTCCGGCTTAGGCACCGGCTGACAAAGCGCCTGCACCGACGCCGGCGTAATAAGTCTCTCTGCCTCCGAACGCGATACGCAATCTTGCCCTGAGCGAAGTCGAAGGGACGCAATACGCGATACGAGCTTCAGCCGCTCTGCCCGTATCTCATCCGTCGCGTCCGCCAAATCCTCCTCGCCCTCCCACGCCGCCAACGCCTCGACCCTTTCGCCCCCGAATGTATGCAAATCGTCCGCCGCCTGGTCCGCATCGTCAATATGCGGACACACGTACAGAATCGGCCGGCCAAGCCGCTCAGATACGTGAACGCCTAACATGCGCGCAAACGACCCCCACGTCCCCTCGACTTTAACCACCCCCTCACCACCTCTGGCCAGCCGGGAGACTATCTCTCGTACCGTCTTGTCCCGCCCAAGATCCATACAATTTCACGACGAAGCTACCAATATACTATAATCCACCGAAACCTTTTAAGCGAGAAACTTTTCACACTGCACCACCTTTGCCCCGCACCAAATAGGATTTTGCCGCAATTTGGTGCCGAGTCATTCCGAGCGCAGTCGAGGAATTCATTAAAAAAACTAATTGCGAGCACTTCACCTGATTCTCAGGAGGCATGCAAAAGAAAAACCCACCTACTGTCACTGCGAGGAGGTCGAAGACCGACGTGGCAGTCTCAACCATTATGCCGTAAAAACCGTCTATTTTCTTAGGAGGAACGAAGTGCCGATGCTTTGCAAGTCTATTTTTGCGTCGATTCGCCGACCATCGACACATCTTCAGCGCAAACCAGCCGACCGGTCTTGTATTCATACGCCAGTGTATGGTCATTGATGATGTTGCCGTGACTATACGGTGTTACTATCCAGAATAGACGCCTGTCGGTGTCTGGCCGCTCTTTTCTGATAAGCCCAAACACACGGTCTTTGATTGTCTTGTCGTCCGCCGGTAGTTCCGGCAGGTACAACAGCCTAACGTTTACATCATCGGTGTAGCCAAGCCGCGCTGCGTGTGCTGCGACAGCTTCTTCGGAGACCCCTTTTCCCGGGAACAAACGAACCGCGGTTGCTCTAACAAGAAGATTAGGGCGGCGCCAATACGCACTTCGCGCGATGCGAGGGTACCGTAGCGATTCCACAAAGCAGACGGCGGCCAAAAGCAATGGTACTGCCAGCACAGCGAACGCTACTCTGCAGCGTGTGATTTTCCAGACCATCAACTTCCCATTGATTTCTTAGCTGCTTCGACGACCGCCTCTGCCGTAATCCCGAACTTCTCAAAGCAGACCTTACCCGGTGCAGATGCACCGAAAGATGACATCCCGATAAAGATGCCATCGTCACCCAGCCACTTGCTCCAGCCCAATTCGACTCCGGCCTCAATCCCGACCCTCGCTTTGACATCCGGCGGAATGACCGAATCTTTGTAACCCTGCCCCTGCTCTTCAAACAACTCCCAGCACGGCATACTGACCACCTGCGCAGTTATCCCTTCTGGCTTTAGCTTCTCGCCGGCGTCCAAAGCAATGCCAACCTCCGAGCCGCTCGCCAAAAGCAGCACGTCCGGCTTATCCGCCCCCAATAAAACGTAAGCCCCCTTACTCAGATTCGCCGCTGAGCCATACTTCTCCTGGTCCAGCACGGGTAACCCCTGCCGCGTAAAGAGCAGCGCTACCGGCTCATCGCGATGCTCCAGCGCATACTTCCAAGCCTGCCCCGTCTCATTCCCGTCGGCAGGGCGCAGCACAAGCAAATTAGGTATCGTACGAAGCGCTGCAATATGCTCGACCGGCTGATGTGTCGGACCATCCTCACCGACACCGACGCTGTCGTGCGTAAAAACAAATATCGTCGGATACTTCGAGAGCGCCGCAACACGAATCGCGCCCCGCATATAATCCGAGAAGACCAGAAACGTCCCTCCGTAAGCCCGCGCCAATCCGCTCACCGAAATCCCGTTGATTATCGAGCCCATCGCGTGCTCTCTAATCCCGTAGCGGATATACCTGCCGTCGCGAGAATCCTTTTGGAAATCCTTCGCCTCGCCCCACCGCGTATTATTTGACGGCGTCAGGTCCGCCGAGCCGCCCATAACCAAAGGCAGCTTCGGCATCACCGCATCCAATACCTTCCCCGAGGCCTTCCGTGTCGCAACAGAGCTGCCCGCCTCGAATCCCGGCAGAATCTCACCAAGATCAACAGGCAGCTTCCCCGCCCCCGCATCCTCGAACTCACGCGCAAGCTCCGGGTGCGCCTTGGCATAATCCGCAAACAGCTTCTTCCAGGTCCCCTCCGCCCCTTTGCCCTTCGTTGCAACCTCAGCCATACGTTTCGAGACTTCCTCCGGCACATAAAAGCTCTTGTCCGCATCCCAGCCGAACTTTTCCTTAATCAGCCTGATTTCATCATCACCCAAAGGAGACCCGTGCGCCTTGGCCGTATCCTGCATGTTCGGGCTGCCGTAAGCGATATGCGTGCGAAGCTTTATCAGCGTCGGCCGCTCCTTGTCCGCTTTGCCATTCTCAAGCGCCTCCTCGAAAGCCGCCATATCGTTGCCGTCGCCGGGAACCTCCTGCACGTTCCATCCATAAGCCTCGAATCGCTTGGCCCTGTCTTCGGTAAACGAAAGCTCCGTCTCGCCGTCGATAGTTATATGATTATCGTCATAGACAACAATCAGATTATCCAGCCCCAAATGCCCGGCTAATGAACAGGCCTCCGACGCAACCCCTTCCTGCAAATCGCCGTCGCTGGCAATAACGTATATCTTATAATCGATAATCGGGAATCCGTCCCGATTGAAGTAGCCGGCTAAATACTTCTGCGCAATCGCCATCCCAACCGCATTGGAAATCCCCTGCCCCAACGGCCCGGTCGTTACCTCCACCCCGCGCTGCGGATCGTATTCCGGATGCCCCGGCGTCTTGCTCCCCCATTGACGGAAGGTCTTCAAGTCATCCAGACTAATATCGTACCCCGTCAGATGCAGCATCGAATACAGCAGCGCGCTGCCGTGGCCCGCCGAGAGAACAAACCGGTCCCGATTATGCCACCTCGGATTGCCCGGATTGTGCTTGATATGTCGCGTCCACAGCACGTACGCCGCCGGCGCCATCCCCATCGGCATACCAGGATGCCCGGAATTGGCCTTCTGAACCGCCTCCATCGACAAAAACCGAATCGTCTGCACGCAAAGCTCATCAAGCTCGGATAAACCTGGATTTTTCACAACTCCACTCATCACTAACTTCCGAAATAAAATTTCTAATACAATTCTGCCGTCAATTCATCCTTCGTAGTGCTACCCAGAAGGAAACGAACCAAATAACATACACCCAAACTCCAATTCCCACAAGCATATTATCATCCCTAAACAGTTGCATTCAACCCCACGTCCTGCGCGGGCTTGACTTGTTCCCGAAAAAAATTACTTCATTTGACAAACCAGCGCATCTGGCGCATAATTGTGAACAACCGCCGGGCCTGTTTTGGCAGGGCAATACCAAAATAACGTGATTATTATATGTTAGATGAAATGCGAGATTCTCTTGCAAAAAGCGTTTTTCTCTCCGTCGTTACTTCGTTACTTATAGCTAATGTAGCCATTTGTAAAAGTTTAAGGAATGTGTTAAGTGACAATGATATTGATTTGAAGAATATTGATATCGCAGATGTAGATAGAAATATCACAAGTTATGCAGTTTTAAATAATCCAAAAATGTTTTGCATAGCATATTATTTGGATAACTACTTAAACTTCTTAGGGAACAAATTGTACGTTAATCTCCTTGAAAAAGAGCAGAATAAATGGATTAAAAATGAGCTTAATGTCAAGACATTGATTCCCGACAAACCCTATTTCCATCCCGGCTCCATTGTGAAGGTCACCTATTCTAAAAACTACGTCTATTTAATTACTCACAAGAACCCTTCTGCCGGCTGTACGCTGATATTATCAAATGAGTTAGAGTTTCGAGGTGCCCTGTATGGACGGCTATTAGCAACTTTTGACAACGGCACAATTGTTTATCACAACAGTCAAGTCCATTTTGCACCGACTCATTACGCAGAAATATCAATTTACAATCCACTTACAAAACTTAATAGAAAAGTATATCCAGTAAAACCATATCAAAAAATCAGGTTGGAACATATCAAGAAAGTTAAAGCGGCTTACGATAAGCTGGGCGAAGATTGGTTTAGGTGCCACAATCATCATATGAACCCAGACTTGTTTAACAACCATTTAATAGGCAAAGTAGCAATTGATAATGATACTAATTCGCTGGCTTTTACAATTGCTTACGATAATAAAGATTACTGGAGTGAAGAGGACAAATTAAAACTTAGGAGTTTTCGTGAATTGCAAAGCAGATTCGCAAAGGTTGGCATCACAGAACCTTTGTCAGATTATCTTTTTATCTCTCTTTATGAGGATCTCATGAGGACTAAGAGATTCTGGAAAACACAAGATACCGTTCTGAAACTCTTTGAAGATGATCCAGAGCTTCATAGAATGCTCCATGACGCATTTAAAAGCGACAGAGAAAAAGGAGAAAATTGGAGGAAACATTTCATTTCATTGGATGGTAATTGGGAAAGACCAGAGATCTGGAAGAAAATATCAGGAAAAATCGCAGTGCCTCCAGAATACACTAAAGTGGTTTACATTTATCAAAATGCTCACATAGACAAAAGCATAACATACAAAGAAATACTTCTAAGTTATCTGAAAAAAAGATATGGTGACATATCCATTCCCAAATACTTGGAACACAAAATTTTAAAGGAAATGTTTAAAAAATAAATTCGCACTACACGCAACACACTGTTTGCGATTCGGTTAATTCGCTTGAATCCTTACTTTGCAGCAACTTTCCAAAGCCCGACAACATTAAGCGGAATCGCTATTTACCAGAAACTTAAAGGAGGCAAAACAAATGAATCGAATATCGAACCCTATCAATCGCAGGGACTTTCTAAAGCTGACAGCAGCAGGCGCAGCGGCACTCGCGCTGCCGGGCTGCACGGGCGCCGCTCAACAATCGCTCTCGAAATTGCCCAAGCAGCCCAACGTGCTCTTCATGGCCACAGACGACCTCAACGACTGGACCGGCTGCCTGGGCGGCCATCCGGATGTGAAGACTCCGAACCTCGACCGCCTGGCCCAAAGAGGCGTCCTCTTCACAAACGCTCATTGCTCGGCCCCGGCCTGCAATCCCTCGCGGGCCAGCCTTATGACCGGAATCCTGCCCTCGACCTCCGGCATCTACAAAAATCCCAACCCCTGGCGAAAGTCGCCTGTCCTCGCCGACGCCGTCACCATACCTCAGCACTTTATGGCCCACGGCTACACCGCCATCGGAGGCGGAAAAATCTACCACGGCGGATTCCCCGACCCCCCCTCCTGGCAGGACTATTTCCCCTCCCAGCAGAAGAACAAACCGGATGACCCGATGCCCCCGAATCGACCGGTAAACGGCATCCCCGGCACCGCACATTTCGACTGGGGCCCGGTCAACGTACCCGATGACCAGATGGGCGATTCCAAAGTCGCATCCTGGGCAATCTCGCAGCTCCGCAAAAAGCACGATAAGCCCTTCTTCATCGCGTGCGGCTTCTTCCGACCTCACCTGCCCTGGTATGTCCCGAAGAAGTACTTCGATATGTATCCGCCGGACAAGGTGACTCTGCCCAACGTAAATGAAAACGACCTCGACGATGTCCCGCCGATAGGCCAAAAGATGGCCAAGCCCCAGGGCGACCACAAAAAGGTCATCGAGCACAAGCAGTGGCGAAAAGCCGTGCAAGGGTATCTGGCCTCCATAACCTTCGTCGATACCTGCGTCGGCCGAGTTATCGATGCCTTCGACAAAAGTGCCTATGCCGATAATACCGTAATCATTCTCTGGAGCGACCACGGCTGGCACCTCGGCGAAAAGCTCCACTGGCGCAAATTCTCCCTCTGGGAAGAGGCCACGCACAACGTCCTGATGATGGTCGCACCCGGCCTCACCCGCCCCGGCGGCCGCTGCCCGCGACCCGTCACTATGCTCGACATCTACCCGACCCTGATAGACCTCTGCAGCCTGACCCCGAAAAAAGAGCTTGAAGGCAACAGCCTCCTGCCGCTATTGAAGAATCCCAAGGCAAAATGGGACCGCCCCGCACTGACAACCCACGGCCGCAACAATCATTCCCTGCGCACCGAACGCTACCGATACATCCGCTACAGCGACGGGACCGAAGAGCTCTACGACCGCGATGTCGATGAGCTCGAATGGAAAAATCTCGCCGCCGACCCTAAGCACGCCGCCCTAAAAAAACAACTCGCAAAATCCCTCCCAAAAACAAACGTCCCCGAATCCACACGTGCCAAACCAAAATCAAGGACCACCACCCAAACCCGCAGGCGTAAAACAAAGAAGCAGCCGAATTGAAACGGTCATTCTGAGCGGCCGGGTGGCACGCTCAAGCGTAGCTTGGGCGTGGCTGCAACGGAACCTCTCAAGCCTTCAAATCGAACCTTACCCGGACATTCGAGGCAAACTTGTCCTCATTTATCTTCAGTCCGAAGCCCGGCGCCTTGGGTACGCTGGCGTAGCCCTTGCGAATCTTGTATCCGGCCGCAATGAGCACCGAATTGGAAAGCGGATCGTGCTCGGCCCGGTAAAAGTTCGTAATCGCCCGGCCGACGTGAAGCTGCATATAGTAGCCCACTAACGACCCCCAGTTATGCGGAGCAACCGTCAACCCCTTGGGCTTGCACCACGCCGCCTCGGTCAGAATCCCTTCGAACCCAAAGCGATTCATATCGCCCTGAAATACGTCAATCGCCCGCGCCTCGATGAACGGCTTATAAGCCTCCAGCTCGCCCTGCGTCTCACCGTCCGCTATGAGAGTCTTCCACCCGTGCTCGCGCATAAAGCGTTTAAGCTCCAGATACTTGTCAACCTCCTCAGGGAACATCTCTTCGATAAAGGCGATATTCAAGTCGCCCAATTCCTCTAACAGTTGCTTGGTCTTCGGCAGATCGTAGCCGTTGTTGGCATCGACCCCGATAACGACCTTCGGCCCGGCGTGTTTGCGAATCGTCCTCAATACCTCCACGTCACGCGCGTATCCCTCTTTCGCCGGCATCCACTTGGCCCCACGACCAATCTTGACCTTAAATGCCCGATGACCCAGCGTCATCCCCATATCGATCTCTTCCCGGAACCGGTCCGGCCACTTCTCACTGTACTCGTCCAGCAAATCGTTGAAGTATATCGAGCCGTCATAGACTGGCACCTTTTTAGGTCCCGCTCCGCCTAACAGCTCATAGACCGGCTTGCCCACAACCTTCCCAACCAAATCCCAAAGCGGCATCGTCCCGGCCCCTAACGGCCCGACCATTTTTTTCTCTGCCGATTGATAGAAATCGAATGGGTTCTTCCCCAACAGTTGACCGAGCGCCTCGGCGCTCGCCCGGCAGTTCCCGATCCCCTCCACGCCTGCATTCGTAAACAGCCGAACCATCCGGTCTCTCGCCTGCCTGCCGTGAATCCCCAATCGCGAATTCTTGCCGACTAACTTGGGCCTGTCGCTGACTAAATCGAATCCGACAATACGGGTCACCTTAATATCCCGAGGCCCCTCTTCTGCCCGCGTCCACGCAGGCAATACCATCGCCCCCGCAGCCACTTTAAGGAATTCACGTCGCCTCATAACCATTAGCCTCCTTGCTGCCTAAAATTGTCGTCGCCCCGGCCCCCAACCTACTGCTTCCAGAGCCACTCGTCAACGAAATCTCTAAGATCAAAAATATCCACGCGACCATTGCGGTCGATGTCCTCATGCAAAAAGAGCTGCTCTCTCTGCCAGCTATTCGCAAAGTCCTCAAAATCCCAAAAGTCAACAGAATCGTCAATGTTCAAGTCGGCCGCACTGCCCGCATCCGACAGCGACATACTCGCCTCCGGCGTACCCCCGTATGCACCCAAATTTATGCACTCGCCGTGAGGCCACAACTCCGCCGTCCAGTCCGAAGCCGAATCCCCCGCATCAATGCACAGACTTGTAACATCGTCCGTAACCCAGCTCACGCTAAGCGGGTTCCATCTGCCCGCCTCCGATTTCAGGTGGTAGTCGCCGTTGCACGGATCTGCGAAACACGGGTCCACGTCGATATTGCCCTCGCCAGGCCAGCCGCCCTCAACGTCGCTGTACGTCACCGCGGCCTTATCACTCATTATCTGAGTAATCTCGTTCGAATCATTGTAGTAGATGATCGAGTTGGTGATTGTTGTCACGCCGGAAACAACGCCGTATCCCGAATTCCCCACAATAGTGCAATTGCTGATGGTTGCCGAGCTCGTGATGAACCGTCCCAGCGACAGCTCGATACCGTCGGCGCCGTTGCCGGCAATGGTGCAGTTGGTGATTGTTAGGTTGCTGATCTCCCACAGCCCGACTCCCGGACCCGCATTACCGCTGATCTCGCAGTTGGTTATCGTAGGTGATGCGCCCGAGCAATATACGCCGCTCTCGCCGCCCGTGATCGTAAGCCCGGCAAGAACACAGTTCGCATCCTCGTGGCTTTGAAAAGTGACCACCGGCCCGACACCGCCGCCGCTGATAACGGTCGCTGCAACGGTGGCCGGGTTGTTCGGATCTGCTGATCTAATCATCACGTTCTTGCCTTTGAGGTTTATATCCTCCGCATACACCTGCTCCGGAACCACGATCTCATCACCCGGACGCGCGTCATTGATGGCGTATTGAACATAATCGTATCTCTTCCCAGCCGTCATGTTCCTGATCGGCCCGTCCGCACTCGTCCAAATCTGCGCCCGTGTCACCAATTCAATGCCGTCACCGGTTCCCAGATCCCGCGAATACTGCCTGTTCGTCGCATTGTTCCAGTGCTCGTGAACGCCAAGACTCGCCAGACGCGTCCCGTCGTCTTCCGGGTCATAGAATGTCCCGGACGGAGGATTCTCCGCCTGAGCAGCTTCGTGCAGGTAATCGTCCGTTCCCGCGTGGGCAGGCCCGTTGCCCTCGGGCCATTCGGCAACAAGAAAATCAAACCCAACCGAGTCTATCGCCACCTGATCTTGCGAAAAGAAAAGACTCGAAGGCCAGTCATTATTAAAAGGCGCCATCTGCCATTTCCGCGACAAATTATTCGGGTAGCTAAGCGCGTGTTTGCCCGCATACAAACCGTCGATCATGCACAAAACTGTCTTGCCGCCCACATCCTCGTGCCCCATAAGATCAACCATGTTCCTGTACTTCCCGCTCTGGGAGATACTGAACGCAGTATCAGAGTGCATATTATAATACCCACCGGCATTAGGTTGCCGGAGCGAGCCGTAATGGTTCTTTGCACAAAGCGTGATTCCCGCCTGATCGTAGTGCCCCTTCAAAGACGCCAGATTGATAAAGTAGTCCGCGTCAACGTATGATTGCAGTACGTAGTCCTGCGTCTTGCCGGCAGATTTTGTCGTACTCCAGTCAAACGGAACACTCGACTTTTTTATTTTGGTGCGGTTATAGTTACCCACGTAATCCAGATAACGCACTTGGGGAAAGTCCGGTTGAATCATGTTATAGAACTCATGGCACCACAGGCAAATCGGATCACCGATCGTAATATCGGATTCGGCTGCCCCCACAATATTCACAAGATGGTCCAGCAGCGCGTGCATGACCTGCGGTGAGCATATCGGATAATCCGGCCTGCGATCCGCAAAGTTATAGTTTCTATTCCCCCCCGACGCGATCATCTGCACAAAATTCACCTTGATCATAATCTTCTCGCCGGGCTGATATCCCACGTCCCCCTTGTCCCGCTCATCATTAAAATGGCGAAAAACAAGGTCCCACGCCTCGGAAATATCCGCTGCGCCGGCCAGTACGCAAATGCCGTGCACCATCATCGAATCCACTACCCCCTGGTCCGTATGGTTGCTCTCCCACCAGTGCCCGTCACCCATATTAGGGCCTTTCCAATCTGTGGCATTCGCATCATGCACCCACACGACCCGCCCCGGATAAATGCCCTTGCCGACTCCTACGGGACTATTGGCGGGATGTGGGTCGGCCGCCTTTGCCGAATCCCCTCCGGTCATACCGACAGACCACCATATCGCCATAACCGCCACACCAACAAGAATCCCCGCAGCCACGTATCGCGACCGGCCCATCAGCCGCCGGGCCTTGCGATACGCCAAGGTCGAGCCGATCAGCCCCGCAATCCAGATGATAAAACCGCTCGCTAACGGTGCCGCCAACCGCTGGCACGGATACGTCGCACGAGAAGGCTTTGGAATAACACGTATCAGAAACCAGATCAGCGACACCAGCCCCGCAAGGGGAAACACCCATATCAGCCACGGGTATCTACGCCAAATGCCCTTGCCCGCCTTCGGACACAACTCAGGGCCTTTGCCCGCACTGTCGCCCCCTTCCGTCATCCGACAACCCCTTGGTGCGTCTTTTCTTCCTCTGTGCGGCATCTTGGAACCTCCTTAATCTGCGGGTACCTGGCCCGGATTTCATCACCTCCATATTCTACCATCCCCAGCCCCACAACGCAACCCCATTTTACCTCCAAGTCCCCCCCTTCGTCATCTCGACCGGAGCTGCTCCCTCGGGTTAACTACACAGGACCCTCATCACACAATATTTAGCCCCGCGTTTCACGCGGGGTTCCCCCTATTCAAAATGGTCATTGCAAACGAGGCAAAACCGAGCGTGGCAATCTCAACCACGCTTAGCCCCCCACCCCCGCGGTGGGAATTCTCCCCCCGATAATCAATTATCAATAATCGATTATCAATTGCCTACTTCTGCTTGAGCAGTCTGTCACGCTCAGTTTCAAAACGCAGCTTATGCCTGGCCTCTTCCTGCGCCAGGGCCAAAAGCATCTCTCGTGACTCCTCATCGGACGCCTGCGGCACCAAATCAACATAGAGCCTGAAAGCCGCATCTTCCTTTGCCGCCGCCAGCGAAAGGACATCCATATAATCCATATCCAGTTCCGTCGCATCGGAGTAAACGTAATCGGAGCTGTCATACTTCTCCACCTTGGATTCGGTATCCACCACCTTGCCTATTTTCATAAGCTCCAGCTCGAGTTTGGCCTTGTGCTCCAGCTCCTCCTCCGCAAACTCCTCGAAGACCTTGCTTATCGCCGGGTCTCCGACTCGCTCGGCCATCGCCAAGTAAAATCTATTGGCCTGCTCTTCCTTGAAAATAGCAAACTCCAGAATCTCATCATACGTCTCAAATTTCTCCATCGCAGGGCCCCCTTGATCTCTTGATTCATAACCGCAGTACCCGCTCGATAAAACGCACTGCAAAAAGCTGCCGACCAGCTCCTATTTTACCACCCGGCCCAACCATCGCAATAATAATTCGCCCCGATTTCGGCCATCCCCAAGCCTACGACAAGCTCAGGCGGGGCGCTGCGCTTGAGGCTGCCACCTGGTTGACTATGAGGCAAAAGCCCTGTTTAGTACCGCGTTTCACAAGTATTGCGGCTATGAGATTGCCACGGCCTTTGAAAAAGGCCTCGCAATGACACAGAAACTCAGTTTATACCCCCTGAACGGTTACAATTTCTGAATATTTCTTGTTCTGGTTCCGGCGTAGGGCCTTCGCGGCTACTTCTTTTCCCACACGTAGTAGCCCATGGGCTTGACCTTTTGGCCGTTGGGCAGGCGGTATGGCTTGTCGCCGAAGTTGACCGCAACCGCCGCACCGTTGGCGAACTTAGTCTGCTGAACGTCCCTGTCGGGCGTGAGGAAGCGATGGTCGGTCATCTCGGCGTAGCCGACCTCGCGGACGACCGTGCATACATTCTTGTAGCTTTGCGCGAAGCGATCCTTGTTCTCGTTCCAGAACTTCCGATTGAACATGAACATCGGCGGCGTGCCGTAGAGAATATTGAAAAGGTCTCGCTTATCCCAGATTGAGGGCAGCTTGTTATTGTAGTCGCCCCAGTACCACTGCGCGACAACGCAATCGTGATAAACGAGCTCCCAGAGCCCAAGCCGATACTTGTGCCCCACCTGGAATTTAGCGATCCGTTCCGGGACCTCGTCCCAGATCTCGCGCATATTGCGCCCGGCATCGGGGATGCGGTAGGGCCCGAGACTGAGCATTCCCTCGAAGTAGTGGACAAAAGGCACCGCCGCATCGTGCCCGGTCTCGCTGCCCGTAACCAGCTTCATATCCTCGGACATATAACGCAGCAGCTCCATCTTCCAATGCCGGCTGTCGCTGCGGGTCATCGGATGGTCCGGATGATAGCATTCGCGCCACGGCGAGGCCGTCGTCGTATCGATAAACCGGCAGCGATACGCATGCGTTTTCAATTCTTCCGGTACGCGCTGCCGGGCGTACTTGAGCGCCTGCTTATCACACAGCACACCGCACGGGTACATCTGGCCGTCCTTGCCTTTGACGCGCCAGCCCTTGCGCCAGTCGCCCTTGCCGTCGAGCATTATGTCCTCGGGCCACCCGCCCTGCGTCCAATCGGGGTGAACGTGCCGTAACTGTCCCTTGACTACCTTCGGGTCCATCAGGTCCTGGTAAATATCGTACCTGCTCGTAAGAACGCCGTCCATTTCGTTCATCGCTTTGATGACTTCGGCTCCCTCACGGTTGCTCCAGAGTATCCGGTCAATTCCCGCCGACTTCATCTCCCGAACAATGCCCAGGGCATCCCTCTCCCAGCACCAGACGTTCACCGCCCCGATCAGCAAATGCACGTTCGGATTCTCTTTACGCTTTTGGGCGAGGGTCTTGAGCAGCCCCTTGTCTTTCACGTATGAGCGGTACCGTTTGCACATCGCCACGTGCCCACCCTTGTCGAAGAAAACGTATCGCAGCTTTCTTGTGTAGCCGAAATTCCCCTTCTGCCGTTCCCACTTCGGCGCGACACACAGCTTGCCGTCAACGCGCTGTATGTGAATTAGCGCATCGTCGGGCGTCTCGATAATCCCCATGTGTCCCCTCTCACCGTCCGTCACACCCCAGAAGGCCATACATATCCCGTGACCACCGTAGGCAACGAGCCACTTGGGCTTGATGGTTTGGTCATCGACCGGATACGATATTCCCTCGTTCATCGGCACCACCAGATAGGTGCCGCTGTCGGTCACAAAGGGATGCGGAAACCCAAGTGCCCATTTGGGCTTTCCCCGGGCCGATAAGCTTATGGTCAGCTCCGGCTTATCGGCATCCAGGCGAAGCGACGTTTTGATGTCCGTATCCAAGGCCGGGCTGCGCCACGTGATCTCGATGCCATTGTCGGTCTTGGCGCTTTGAGTAACTTTGCTCTGGCCCGAGGCCTTTTGCCGCCAGGTCTGCCCCGTGCGCTTGTCCGTTACTGACAGCGTCGCCTCGGCGGTATTTAGCGTGACCGAAATCTTCGCGTTCCCGACGGTGATCTTCTGCGGCACCGCCCGGCACCAGCAGCACAAGAACAATCCAATCAGCAAAACGCCCGCTCTTTTGCACCCCGCCCTATTGCGACCAATCAGCATCATTTTGGTTTGTCCTTTCTCAATCACTTGGTTTGGGCCTGCTTCTTCGAGCGTTTGCCGCGAAGCTCGTTGTCCTGCTTGGCTTTCTCGATCAGCTCTGCGACCGAAACCGCGGCCCCGCCTTTCGCCTTGGACTCATCGGCGGCCGACATAAAGGCAAAGATCTCGATCGTTTCTTCCGGCGGGACGGGCGGTTTGCCTGTTTTGAAGAACTTGACGACCTCATCGATCAAAGGCCCGTAGCCCGCGTACTTGCCGGCCGGCACTATGGCCTTGGCGCCGAAGATCGTGGCGCCGTAGCCGCTCTTGCCTCTTCGCAGGCCTCTGAAAGTGCCGATTCGCCCGTCGGCCCATTGGCCCACCACGAGCTCGAAATCTTTGCTCTGTGTGCGCGTGACTATCCGGCAGCCGGGGCCCATAACGGTAAAGAGCATCTCGACTCCGTGCACGCCGTACCAGTACAGATCCGGGTGATGGGGCTCCAGAGAGCAGGGGCCGTAGGCATCACAGCCCAGGACGCCGCCGATAGTCGGGTCGCTTCCGGCGCCGATAACGCCCGGGGAAAAACGCAAAGATGAGCTCGACCAGCACGGCACCTTGTTCTCTTTAGCAAGGCGGAATATCTCAACCACATCGGCCAGACTACCGGCCATGGGCTTATCAATGAACAGAGGTTTCCCGGCCTTGATTACGGGCCTTGCCTGCTTTAGATGAGGACGGCCATCGACACTCTCGAGCATTACGCCATCGACTTTGCGGCACAACTGCTCGATGCTATCGACAATCTCGACGCCATACTTATCGCGCAACTGCTCCGTGTAACCCTCGAGGCGATTGGCCGAGGAAGGGATATCGGGTGAGCCGCCTGGATAGCCGGCAACAACTTTGCAGCCGTAGTTCTTGGCCGGGTCGTTGATGGCTTTTGTAAAGGCGATGACGTGGGAAGTGTCAAGGCCGATCATACCGATACGAAAGACCTTCTGCTCTGCGGTCTCACTCACCGACAGAGCCGCAAGCACAATCAATAAAGTTGTCCATAAAATAATCCGTCGCATAGTTAGACCTCCTGCTAATTGTCATTCCCGCGAAAGCGGGAATCCATATCTATCCCAAAAAAAGTGTTAATCCGTGTCTAATTCTTCTTCTGTGATACAGTTTTATGTTCTACGTGTCGCTTGCCCGGGCCGGTCGTACTGCGGGACCTTCAGCAGCCCGCCTCTTTTCAGGGCCGACTGGTGTGCAATTATACCGGGCACAGTATAGGCCAGCGATTCATATACGTCTATCGCCGGTGGGCGGGCGTGGACCAAAGCGTCGATGAATTCATGCGTCAGGAAGGTGTGCGAGCCTTCGTGGCCGCTGTTGTGCCGCAAGGGCTCCGGCAGCATGTCCGTTTGCCACCAGTGGGGCTGCTTGTAATGCTCGAAGTTCGGCGCCCTGCGGACAAACCCCGCGTCATCTTTTTCCATCTGTGCGCCGCTGCGGATGATAACGGGGCCGACGCCGTTGGGATGCGACGCATAAAAGCTCATCTTATCGCCAATCCACTGCGCCCGCTCACAGCCTCGATGAGCCCCCTTCCACCAGATGTTTACGCGAAAGGCATTGCCGCGGTCGGTCCGAAACATTGCCGACTCATTCCAGAACGGGTTCTTGTAGGCGTTGTCTTTCAGTATGGAGCTGTCGTCGCCCCAGCCGTGGCACACCACTTCGGTGAGGCGCTCGCCGCTGACGCCGATAAGCTGGCTCGTGCAGTGCGTCGGATAGTGCATCGGCGCAACGCCGTGACGCCAGGTCCGCTTGCCGTTCCAATAGTAGAGCGATTCCAGGCCCGCGTGGTGATACTCGGCCTCGCAGTAATACAGCGAGCCGAACTTGCCCTGCCGATAGAATTTCCTCGCCGAGATCGTGGACTGCTGGTAATGCCCGGTCTCGGCCATCATATACGTCAGCCCATACTTCTTGACGGTATCGGCCAGCAGATCGGCCTGCTCGATTGTCCCCCACGCGGCCGGGACCGCTGAGATTACGTGCTTGCCGTGCTTCATCGCCTCAACTGTGTGCTGAACGTGAAGCGGACCGTCGGTGAAAATAGCCACCGCGTCAATATCTTTGGCAAGCACCAACTCCTCAAGGCTGTTATATG
>JAGMDR010000244.1 GCA_023128595.1 Planctomycetota bacterium
ACGGCCACAACAACGCAATCCGGGTGCTCGTGCCACTGAAATGAACATCCGAACCCACCGCCCACAACGCCTATGCGAACCTTTTTTGGTGCGGTGTTCACTGCAAGCGCCGCCTGCCCCTTGGGGGCCTGCGACACCAGCATCGCCCCGGCCAGCGCGCCCCCGCTTCGCCTGAGAAACTCACGTCGTGAACAGTCTTTTTCTGATTTCTCTGGAGTTCGTGCCATAGTCACACTCCTTCCTGCCCCGCGATGATGGGCGCAGAATCCGTCAATCCAGCTCCTTGATATAGATATTTGCAAACTGCACGCGGTCGCCGTGGTGCTGCAAGGCAATAGGCCCTTTCTCAGGCATGCCGGGCAGCTTCGCCTCCTTGATCACCGTCTTGCCGTTAAGCACAATCGTCACCTTATCGCCCATCGCCGTAATCACGAATCGGTTCCATCGCCCGACCGGGTTATCGGCATTGAGCACAGGCGTCGCCCCCCTTCGCACCTCCGCCGGCATGTTCTTGTCCGTGCGGTATCCCCATATCTCACCGGAGCCGACAGACCAGTTCCAGATATTGATCTGACTTTTCGATGATCCCCGCAGGTAAATGCCGCTGTCCCCGGCGTCCTTCACCGCAACGGTTCGCGGTTTACCGTCGGCATCAACGGCCACGCTGCCGTCGGGCAAAATCACGGGCACCTGCTCGATCTTCGGCTCGGCCGGCAGTCGCCAGTCCACGATGAGAACGAAGTCGCCGAAAGATTGCTGTGTCCAGAGGCTCTTATCGCCCTTTGCTTCGCTCTTTCCGTCGTAATCGAGGACCCAATTCTTGGCCTGCCAATGCCCCTCGTGGCCGGGCGCCATCTTCCACCCGCGGAGGTCCAGCCCGTTGTAGAGGATGCGAAAGCCCTCGGCCTTTCTCGCAACCATCCGGGCAGACGGATTAGAACTTGGCAATCGGCGAATTCGGATGTTGCGGAAATGCACTTCGCTGCCTTCGGATTCCAGACAGATATATCCTTTCCGCGGATTAGCATCGTAGGCGCGGGTAACGACTTTTCCGTTGACCGCTAAGCTGATCGCCCCATCCCGGCTCTCAACGCGGTAATGGTTCCACTGCCCCGCCGGTTTGCATCGTCGCTCGCTCGGAAGAGACCGCATCCAGCCGTTTGGATGAGGTTTGTCCGGCTTCATAGTCGCGCCGTGAATAGCAAATACATCACCGTCACTGGTGTAGTTTTCAGTATTGCGGCCGTCCAATATCTGCACTTCGATAGAGCGTGTAAACGGCTGGCCCGGGGCGGTAATCGGATCTGAGTGCACGAATAAACCTGCGTTGCCCCCTTTCTTTATATGCCGCCATTCCAACTCGAGAGTGTAGTTCTCATACATCTTCTCCGTCCGCATCACGCCCGTCGGAATCCCGCTGCACACAATCATTTCGTCCTTTACCTTCCAGGTCTCCGGCGCGCAGTTGACATTCACCCAGCCGTCGAGATTCCTCCCGTTGAACAGCGGCACAAACTCACCGTCACCCGCATCGAGGGTCTTTATCACAAGGTTTCGCAGCGTGATAGAGCCGTTGAGGTTCTGGAAGCCGATATGTCCGGCCAGAGGTCGTTCCGCCAGGGCCGGGCCCTTTTGCTGACGAGCTTTAGTGTGCTGCGAAAGGTCCTCGTCGATAATCTTCTGGCCGTTGAGCACAATCGCCACCCGGCTGCCACGACAGGTAATCTCCCACGAATTCCATTCGCCCACCGGCTTGACCACTTCTTTGCTCGGAGCAATCTCGTCGTAAATCGACCCGGTCCGCTGATTGAGCTGCGAGCTGCCGCTATAGTAAACCTCCGAATCGACAACCTGAATCTCCATCGCCCTGTACGCTGGATCACCATCCGGCGGAAACCGCAATCCTATCCCACCGTTGCTGCCCCGCGTTATTTGGGTCTGCAGTTTCAGGACAAAGTCGCCGTACTGCTTCGGCGAGATGATCCACGTGCGTTTGCCCAGGCCGTAGAGAACGCCCTTTTCGATTCGCCACGGCACTCCGGCAACCCTCTGCGGCGTGCTCACGTTCGACCAGTCGCTTACCTTCCACCCGGCGAGACTATCGCCCGGAAATAGAGCCGCAAAACCATCGTCAGCCGCCCGCAAGACGGTTGTGCCGCCAACAAGGACCGCGAATCCAACAACGCCAGCGAGAATAAAAGAGTTAATCTGCTTCATCTTAAGGACTCCTTTGCAAATAAATGTTTCGGCCATTTGTCGATTCTTTACTCTTAACGAAGCAATATGATACCTGAATCGCCGAACAGATGCCAACACGTTTTCTAAGGGCCGTAGCGGCGAGGTGGCTGTCCGGCTGTTGAAAAAGCCCTTCCTTCGTCTAAGGGTGGCAAGGTCAAACTTGTTTGGCCGTGCTCAAGCGTCCAGGAATAGCGCTTCACTGCAAAGGCTCGTGTCCCTATGCAGGTTTTTCAACGGCACCGCATCGGGATTTTTTGCTTGACTTGAGCGGATCAATGGCGAAAATTGGGCTCCGAAGCTCGGCAGCTTCGTAAGGCTGCGTTTATCAGAATAGAAACCGAATTCTTAAACTGTCGTAACCGTTCACGGGAGCAAAACTGCGTTCTTGTGTCATTGCGAGGCCTTTAGGCCGAAGCAATCTCAGATTTTCGCAACAGAGAGATTGCCACGCTCGGCTCTGCCTCGCTCGCAATGACATAGAATCGCCAAAATTCGGCATATTAACCCGTGAACGGTTACAAATTGTCTTGGGTCCCCAAATCCGCCGTTGGGCGTTTCGCCGGGCCCGTAGAGACAAGAAAGGGAGATACGACTATGTCCATAGACCGTCGCACTTTTCTAAAAGGCTCAATAGCGTCAGGCTTGGCGCTGAGTTTCCCCAACATCGTCACAGCCGCCCGGGCAAAAACATATCGCACGGCTTTAATCGGCAGCGGATGGTGGGGGATGAACATCACCGGAGAAGCGATTGCCTCGGGCCGGTGCAAAATCGTCGCAATGTGCGACGTTGACGACCACCAGCTTAACCCCGCCGTCGAAAAAGTCAAGGGCCTTACCGGTGATACACCCAAGAGGTACAAAGACTTCCGAGAGCTTCTCGAAAAGGAAAAGCCCGATATCGCAATCGTGGCTACGCCCGACCACTGGCATCCTTTGTGTGCCATCGCTGCGGTCGAGGCAGGCGCGCACGTCTATGTGGAAAAGCCCATCGGCCATACCATCGCCGAGGGCCGGGCAATGGTAAATGCCGCCCGCGCCGCCAATCGCGTCGTCCAGGTCGGGACCCATCGGCGAATATCGCCGCACTGTATCTCCGGCAGGAAATTCATCCAGCAAGGCCGAGCCGGCAAGATCGGCTCGGTCCGCGCATTCGTTCTTTACGGCGGCGGACCTGAGAAGCCTAAGAAGAATATGGAGCCGCCGAAAGGCCTGGACTGGAATATGTGGTGCGGCCCGGCGCCGCTGCGCCCATTCAACGGCAACATCGATAATCCCTGGGGAGGCGGCATTCACCCGCGGGGGTTCCGCCAGTACCTCGACTACGCCAACGGAACACTCGGTGACTGGGGAGTACACTGGGTGGACCAGATCCTCTGGATTATGGAAGAGAAATGGCCCAAGACCGTGTACTCGACCGGCGGACGCCCGATCAAGGGGCCGCCAATCCTTACCGCCGAAGAGCAGACCAGCGACGCACCGGACCACCAGATCGCAACATACGAATTCGAGGACTTCACCGCTCACTGGGAGCACCGTAACTTCGCGGGCAACACGGCCGAGAAAGCCGAAAACGTCGGCTGCTACTTCTATGGCACCAAAGGCACCTTCCACATGGGCTGGCAAAAGGGCTGGACCTTCTACCCCCTCGGCAAAGGACAAAAGGAGATTCACGAGGGACCCCAGTTGAACGACCCGGACAGCCAGAACATCAAAGAGCTCTGGGCCGACTTCCTCAACGCCATCGAGACCGGCAAACGCCCCGTCTGCGACATCGAGCTAATCCATCGCTCGACGAATATGAGCCTGTTAGGAATGCTCTCGTTGAAGCTCGGCCGAAGCGTACAGTGGGACGGCGAAAAGGAAGTTATCGTCGGCGACAAAACGGCCAACAAACTCCTGCGCCGTAAGTACCGCAAACCCTGGATCTATCCCAGAGCTTGATAAAACAGAAGTAACCGTTCACGGGGCGATATGTTGAATTTTGCCCGTTTTTCGTCATTGCGAGCACCT
>JAGMDR010000245.1 GCA_023128595.1 Planctomycetota bacterium
GATGCCGTTGTGCACCATCTTGACGAAGTGCCCGGCGCCGTTCTCGCCGACCCATTCACAGCACGGCTCACCGTCGTCGGTCTGGGCGCAGATCTTCTGAAAGATGGGGCCGACGTGCTCCCAAGCCGGTGGTGAGCCGCCCGGCATTATCGAGGGACCCAGCAGCGCCCCTTCCTCGCCGCCGGAGACGCCCGTGCCGATATAGAGTTTGCCCTGGCTCTCGATAAGTTCGGTCCGCCGGATAGTATCGGGGAAGTGCGAATTGCCCCCGTCGATGATGATGTCGCCTTCTTCGAGATGGGGCAATACCTTCTCGATAAAGGCATCGACCGCCGCACCGGCCTTTACCATCAGCATAATCTTGCGCGGCCTGGCCAGGTTCTCGGCAAGCTCGGCGATGGAATGACAGCCGATGATGTTTTTGCCCTTGGCGCGGCCCTTGATAAAATCGTTCACCTTCGAGACCGTGCGATTGAAGCACGCCACCGTAAAGCCCTTGCTTTCCATATTGAGGATGAGATTCTCACCCATAACCGCCAAGCCTATCACGCCGATATCAGCCTTTACCATTTTGCGTTACTCCTTTTCCTGCTACGAAGGCACTAAGACACGAAGTTTTAGCTATGTTTGCTTTTCAGCTTTCAATTTCTTTGTGGCTTTGTGTCTTCGTGGCAAATTTCTTTGATTACCAGCTATTGATTCGCAATAGTCGGTATATATCCACCGGACAAGTGTGGGAATTTGACGACGGCATTGTACCGCTCATGCTGACTGAAATCAAGATTCTATTCTGCCTTACCCGCGCATCGTGCTTTCCGATAGACCATCTCTTCGAGAAGCGATTCAAGCGTAACCGTCCCGGACGCCCCGAATGCGGGCCTTGACGTCGTATGAACCGTCCACAGACCAGCAAGAACCATCGTCAATCCGATAAGAGTCTTCTTCTGATTCATCATTTCACCAGTTCTTTTATAGAGCGTTGTCGTAACTATCCAGCCCAACATCGCGCCGCAATATCAAAGCATAATACCAGCCAAGGCCGAACAGTCAAGCACTTCCAATGCACAGACCGATGACGCATCATGACCCTCATGGCTTGACCAGGCGGGGCGTCCAATCCTGAATCACGGGCCGGGATGCCTTTCCTTCGGCACGGCCGCCGGACATCTCTGAGTATGGATAAAACTCGATATTTCCTTTGAGGGTGCCGTCATCGAGAACGGCTTCGCCGATCAGCCAGCCGGTATCCTCCGTGATTCTAAGGCTGGCTCCATCATCCTGGCGGCCAATCAGCAATGTGAAGTAGAATCCTCCCCCGCAATCATAGAAATCAGTGACAGGTATTGTTCGATCCCCATCCAGATACGTCGCAATTAACTGACCGTCGCGTCGCTCAATGCGCAGTTTCACCAAACGGGGCCCGGAGGCACAGGGCCACTCCCATGTGCCCGTAAAGTCCGCCTTGCCTCGTTGGGCTTTCCATTCGCATTCGTCAATCCGGTCATGGTCGATCACCGCCAGTGTCCCCTTCATCGTGTCCCCCTTAACGTGCCCGTCAAATCTCAGCTCGAACCGGCCATAGTCCCTGTTGTCGGGCTTGCACCAAAACCGCACATGGCTGCCCCATAGGTCAACATGCGCCCATCCTGCCAGATTGATCTTGCCGGAAAGCTGATATCTTACGGTGACCTTTGACAGACGCTGATGTAAGATCAATTGGAAGTCTTGCAGCCCCTGCTCTGTCTTAACCTTTCCCCGCCAGATGCCGGCGACCGGGGGCGGGACCACCCACATCAAAATCTTGTCGCTGGTCCCGAAGTGGCTCTCATTAGCACTGTAGTCGGGTACGCGCGCATTGTCACTGAACGGATTCCACAGCTCGCCCCACATCCCAAGATAAGCCGTGCGTACTGTAAACGCCTTGTCTGGTTGCCACTCGCCCATTCCGAATTGATGTGAAACGATGCGCGTGCCGGGCTTGAGAATGCGAAGCATCTTCGAGCGAAGATTGATGTTCTGCCGGTGGCCCAAAAAAAGGGTGACGACGCTGGCTTGCCGAAAATCGCTCGTGAACAAATCACCCTCAATAAACTCAACACGGTCTGTCACCCCGGCTTCTCGTGCGTTCTTCCGGCTTTCCCTGATACGTTCGGGATCGATCTCGATACCAACCGCTCGACGAGCGTCAGAATCGCGGACTGCCGCAATCACGATACGTCCGTCGCCCGAACCAAGATCGTACAGTACATCGTCCTTTCCAACATTCGCGATCCAGAGCATGTCCTGGACGGTATCATTGCGGGTCGCTACATACGGAATAGACGGGCGGGCGGGTGGTGCGGCGGTTTTGGCCGGACCAGCACACGACAACTCAACAACAGCCACAGCCAGAGCTAAGCCGAGAACAGTCAGTGCTGTCTTCATAGTCTGCGTCTCCATCAAGGAATTGTCGGTATTGATCCGTCGGCGAGTCTGTGCAGCACCTCGCCGGCATCGTGTACGACAAGAATTCCTTCATCCTCCCGGTTCTCATAGTCGGCTATGTGAATATCGGCGGGGTCCATATAGCCGAGGTTCACCTTCTCGCAGCGCTGGCGGCTTATGCCCGTGGCTAAGACAACATTGATCCTCGGCTTCTCTACCCCGTCGATGTATGTCCCGATTCCCTTTAGATGCGTCGAATGCGCCAGCGACGCCCGCGGGATGTCCGCGAATTTGTCCATCCTCTTGAGGAAATAGTCGCGCGTGTGGTAGCCGATCTTGTCGAGATACTTGCCGTGCGTATAGGAGATTTCGGTAATGTGCGGGGCATAGATTATCAGCGTCCCGGCGTCGGCCGCTATCGGCTCGAGCTTGTACATCGCCTTGGCCGCCGTCCAGATATCGTCGTACATCTTGGGTGCGATACCGAGGATGGTCTTGTAGGACTTGTCCTTGTAAGCGATGTGGACATTTCTCGACAAATCCGCCGCCTTCTCCCAGGCCTCGGCGCAATCGCCGATGAATATCCCCTTCAGCTCGTTTTCCAATGCCACTATGGCAAATAGTTGGTGCGGCATCTTCAAAAACGAAGCGGCCTTCTCAACCACTTTGCGCGTCGGCGTCCATTTATTGCCGTTTATGACGGGATTGGTCACCACCGCGCCGAGCCAGTGAAAGAAGTTAATAATCTCGTCCCCGGCGATGCCCGGAAAGATGTACTTATGTCCCCCCGAGAAGCCGACCACCTCGTGCGGGAACACCGGGCCTAAGATGAAAAACTCATCGTAATCGAAAATGAGCTTGTTGATAGCAACGTCAACCTCTTCGCGAAAAAGGCCGCCGCTTATCTGTTCGATTTCGTCCGCCGAGATTCTGCCGATGGAAGTAAATATCTCCGGTTTGTCCCATTCGTGGTTGAAGAATTTGACCGATGCGTACTTGCCCCTTCGCTCATCCAGCGTTATGGCCAGCCTGGAGCATGTCTGCTCTTCGTTCATCGGCTGGTGCGTCCCGAGCGCAACTAAGCAATCGACCGCCTTTGCCTTTGGTCCCAAATGGTCATACATAATCTTGAATATCTCACCTACGGGGCCGGAGCGGGTATTGTCGGGGATGAGCAGCAGAATTCGTTTGCCGCTGCAGTCATTCTGCGCGAAAAACTCGGCGATAGCTTGCCGAGCTTGCTCATCTGTGATGCACCTGTCTTTGGCTTGTCGCTCAAGCACCATAGTTGTTCATTTCTCCCAGGGTGGTATTTCAGGCAGATACGCGTCAAATTCTGCGATTAATTGTTCTTCGTAGCTTCCGGCGTATTCGCCGTTGATGAACTTATCGAACGCCTCGTCGCCGAACCGCTTCCAGGACTTGACCTCATCGCCCGGATTGATCGGATAGAACAGGGCGTCGTTGGCCTTGGCCGCCTTCATGTCCCCCGGCGCATCGCCCACCATAAGGACGTGGTCCTTCTCGTACCTGCCCTTTGTCGCGTATTCGAGATGCTGGGCCTTCTTGCCCATCTCCTGGCCGGCAATAACGGCAACGTACTTGGCGATATCGTGCTCTTCCCACTCGCGCGCGAGCGCCTCGTTGGGCGTCGCCGAGACAACGATAGCGTCGGCCAACGGCTGAATCTTCTCTAAGCTCTCGCGCACATAAGGGAACGGGGGCAAACCTTTGACGATTTGGCCTATCGCCTCGTTGACCTTTTCGCTCCAGGCAAGCGCGTGTTCGAGCTCGCTTTTGACCTCCGGGTCCGTCGCCGCATCGATGGCCTGTTTGAGCCCGTCGTTACTCAGCAGACTATTCGGGTCATCGACCCACGCAAAATAGTGCGGGTACTGAGGGACCTCGAAACCCCTAACCCTGGTCATCGGATGATTCGGCAGAAGCTCTGCTATTATCCGCTTGGATGTCTTGTGGCGGTTGGCGCCGCGCGTCTTGGAAAACAGATCCGCAAAGTCCTTGCACTCCCGCGCCGCCTGGGCGACCGGCTGCAGGCCGAAATAGCCAATCAGCCACGGACAAAAGCACTCCCGCTGCTTTATCCCCATTGTATCGAAGGCACACCCGTCGGAATCTATACCCACGAAAAAATCGTGTTTCGGTTCAAAATCCTTTAATGGTTGTGCCGGATCAACGTCAGCCATTCTCTTCTCCTGTATTGATAAAACAAAATAAGCCTAAGGCTAAGAGCGAAAGACTATAACTCAAAATTCAAGACTTTGAGTTCTTCACTATAACTTTGCACTTTCCACTTTACATTTTGAACTTTATTCAGACGCCGCTGAACGCCGAGAATCCTCCGTCCACGGGGACTACTACTCCTGTAACGAATTTCGCCGCGTCGCTCAATAGCCACATAACCGTTCCTATCAAGTCCTCCGGTTGGCCGAACCTTCCCATCGGCGTATGGTCGATAATCGTCCTGCCGCGGGCCGTAAGTTCGCCCGTCTTCTCATCGGTCAGCAGGAACCGGTTCTGTTCGGTCAGGAAGAACCCCGGCGCAATCGCGTTGACGCGGATATCCTTCGAGTAATTCTGACATACGTGCACCGCTAACCACTGCGTAAAGTTGCTCACCGCTGCCTTGGCGGCCGAGTACGCCGCGATTTTGGTCAAAGGCCGAAAGGCGTTCATACTCGAAACATTCAAGATAATGCCGGCCCCGGCCTCGGCCATCTCCTTGCCGAAAACCTGACTCGGCAGCAAAGTGCCGATGAAATTCAGCTCGAAAACAAACCGAATCGCCTCGGTCGGCAAATCGAAGAACGACATATCCGGAGATGTAGTTGCTTCTTTCTTGTTTCCCCCCGCCCCATTGATCAATATGTTGATCTTCCCAAGCTCGGATGCCACCATCTTCTCAGCGCGCTCAAGGCTCTCTTTGTCCAGGACGTTGCACTTGACGGCGATAGCCCGGCCCCCACCGGCATTGATTTCGTTGGCAACCTTGGCCGCGGCCTCTTCGGCCAGATCCAGCACCGCTATCTTGGCCCCCGCACCGCCCAGCGCCCCGGCCACCGCACCGCAAAGAACACCGCCGCCCCCGGTTATCACGATCACCTTCTCCTTAACGTTAAACAGAACTTTCATATCTTGTCCTTCTAATCAGAGATAGTCCGGCAGTTTCTTTTCCAGCGGTTTGCGCTCGAACCGCATAAACACCGGCAGGCCGTCTTCGCCGATTGTCACCGGCGCCTCGCCCTGCACTAACGGCCGGACGTAATCACGCATCGCATCGGTTATATGGTTGCCCTCGTCGTTTATAAACTCGGCCGGCACCTTCTTCTCACCGTTGGCAACGTCCTTCAATTCCGCCAGCCCCGTCGTGCATTCGTATTCGGGGCCGTCTTCACGAACCAGTGTTACCATTTTTCCGTTCACGCCCGCCAGTGCGGATTTCACGGCCATCTGACCGCACATATAGGCCTCGTTCACATCGGTCAGCGAGGCAAAGTGCATCGCGCTTCGCTGATTGGTCCCTAACTTATTGAAGCGGGCCTTGATCTTCACTTCCTTTTCTATCACGGCCTTTAGCATCTCAGCGACGCCGCCCAATTGAGCGTGCCCGAAGCTGTCTTTGCCGAACGCCCCCTTGTCCGCCGTAACGTATTCGCCTTTTTCGTTCTTTAGCCCTTCTCCGGCCACGATAAAGACCCTGCCCAATCGCTTGAGCACCGCTTCGACGTCTCTGACGAGCTGATCGAATGAAAAGACCGCCTCCGGCATATACACAAGATGCGGTGCATCTTCCGGGGTCCGCGCCGCCAGGCCCGTCGCCGCCGCTATCCACCCGGCGTTCCTGCCCATCACTTCCAAAATCGTACAGGTATCTGTCGTATAAAGCGCCTCCGTATCCCGCCCGGCCTCGGCAGCACACGTCGCGACGTATTTCGCCACGCTCGGATACCCCGGACAGTGGTCGGTGAACGCCAGGTCGTTATCCACTGTCTTGGGAATACCCATACAGACCAGCTCGTACCCGGCCTCCGCGGCCAGCTTATTGACCTTGTCCGCCGTATCCATCGAGTCGTTGCCGCCGGCGTAGAAAAAATACCGGATATCGTGCGCCTTGAACACGTCGAGCACCCGCTCGAAGTCGGCCCTGGATTCCTCGATTGATTTGAGCTTGTACCTGCACGATCCGATGGCCGCCGCCGGTGTGCGCCTGAGCGCCTCGATGGCTTCCTGCTTCTCAGCCGAGATATCGAACAAATCCTCCTTCAAAACGCCCAGAATCCCGTTGGTCGCGCCTATCACGCTCCCGATCTTGCCCGATTTCATCGCTTCCTGTATCACCCCGCAGGCACTGGAGTTAATCACCGCCGTCGGCCCCCCAGATTGGGCCACAATTGCATTACCTGTCGAATCCATCATAAATACTCCCTTACAACTTCCTGCACATCCTGGTAAAATTACCCATCGTCGGCAGAATATACACCAGCTCTGCTGCGATTTCAATAATTTTTGGATTCACGTTCACAGCCGAGGAATGAAGGCTCTCTGGGGAGCACAATATGGCAAATTACATGATTGCACGGTTCGACAAGATCGACGCGATAAGATGCCCGTGCGGCTTTTCACGCCGGGCCTTCGTTAGCCCGGATAACCCCACAGCCACGATGCACATAGTCGATATCGAAGAAGACGCCAAAGTGCACTACCACAAGAAGCTCACAGAGGTCTATCTTATCCTCGAAGGCGCCGGCAATATGGAGCTCGACGGCCAAATCGTGCCCGTGCAACCCTTCACCGCCATCTTCATAAAGCCCGGCTGCCGACACCGGGCCGTCGGAAAAATGCGTATCGTAAACGTCTCAATCCCCCCCTTCGACCCCGAAGATGAATGGTTCGATTAACTCCAGCCCCCCGGAACTGCCGCGCATATTTAGAATATATGGAACGACCGGCCCCCGCGTTGTAGAGATCGTCGTATGCCGATAATCAGCTTATGCGATAAAGTCGAATTCTGCTACGAAGAAGAAGCCTGCACCTTGAAGTGTTCAAAAAAATGTGGTACAAAAAATCAAAACATAAACCATTGACAAAGGTCGTTCCATATCAGCCCCGCCACCCGTGGGTGGGGTAACCATCCCCGAAAACCAAGAAGTCGCCGGATTTGACGCATGAATTCAGGAATCCTTTTGCACCGGGGCGGCCAGCTTGATTTTCGGGTGTCGGCGCCAGGATATAGATTGCGGTTGCAAAACCGGCGAAATAGACTACCAGCAGAAAAATGAATTTCGTTCTCCAGCCTCTCATTATCTCCCTTCCAATATGCAACACTTTTATCGGTCTCGGCCCCCCAGCCGGCCCAACCTCTTTGTCTCTATTTAATACTTAACATAGAAAACCGCAGATGCCAAACGCAAAAAAAGCAAATAAAGGGGCCTGTCTTAATAAATCTTGTCCCGCCGGCGATGCCGGATTTATCCGCCACACATATTGCCGGATTTACAAACCGTTTTTATGGCAAATCTGTTGAACTTGTTGCGGTGAAATGGTATAATATCACCCAAACGGGAAAGGAAACATTAAGTATCTGCTGATAAAGAGGTGTAATGGATAAAAAAATTGTCGAAATAGCCAGACTTTACGCCCTAAAAGTAAAAAGTCTTATGCCTGTAAGTATGGTGGTACTTTACGGCTCATACGCCAGAGGCGCTGGCCAACAAAACAGCGACATTGATATCGCTGTGGTGGTGGACAAATTTCGTGGAGATTACCTCAAAGCAAGTGCTGATTTGTTTAATCTTGTGCGCAGCGTAAATAAGCGTATAGAACCTGTGCTTTTATGCCGTGAAAACGACAAAAGCGGGTTTCTGGAAAAAGTGCTGAAACATGGCAAGATTATTTACAGACGCGACTGAAATCATAGGTTGCTGTCACTATTTGACTGTGGAGGTGCCAGCATGAGCAATGTACCGAGAGGAACTGGGGGAATTCGTAGAAACACGATTTATGACGTGCTTAACGGGATGGCAAATAATTGACCTTCCACCCATCCGTTTTTGGTCAGAAACTCCGATTGAACGCCCATTTGCAGCTACTGCAATTTGAACTGGAGGTTTTCGTTAAAAAAAAGTTGACTTCTCGATCTATATGTGGTATCCTATTATCGGTCTGAGTGGCGCATCCAAGAGCATACAAGCGGGAAATCTCAGAGGAATCATTGAGAAGCGAAGAAGGTTTCTCTTTTGGGAGGTTGAAAGATGTGTAAGGCTCGTTTTACTATCCGCACGGTCCTGGTTTTTGTGTTATCTTCTGCTGCCGTTTCTTGGGCCCAGTATTCCGGCGGTTTCGGCACCGAGGCCGAACCCTACCAAATCGGCACGGTCGCCGACTGGCAGGACCTGATGGACACCCCAACCGACTGGGACAAGCATTTCGTCCTGACAGCCGATCTCGACGTTAACGGCGTCCCCCTCTCCCCCGTCGGCAATGACGCAAACAACTTCACCGGAGTCTTCGACGGCAACGACCACATTATTCGCAACGTGGACATCAATATGCCCGACGGGTACTCTGTCGGCCTGTTCGGAATAGTGGATCCAAATGGCCTGATACGCAACCTGGGCTTGGAGAATGTCGTGATCACGGCTCAGTCCGGTGTCGGCGGCCTGGCGGGATATAGCGCCGGCAGTGCGGTAAGCTGCCGCGTTACAGGTGTGGTCAGCGGGCGCTCGAATGTTGGGGGGCTCGTCGGGCGCAACGCCGGACTAGTCAGACAAGGTCAGGTTAACGCTTCCGTTACTGGTTCACATTATGACGTAGGAGGCCTCGTTGGCCAGAACCTCGGACATGTAGAGCACAGTTCCACAACCGGATCTGCGAGCAGCCGTACTGCATCTGTTGGAGGCTTGGTGGGGAAGAACTATGGCGAGGTCACAGCCTGTTACTCCAGCAGTTTGCTCACCGGGCGCGGTCATTACGTCGGCGGCCTGGTGGGACGCAATTACGGCAGCATCATGGACTGTTACGCAACCGGTTCGATCACTGGAGGCAGTCAGTACGTCGGCGGTCTGGTCGGTTACAATGCGGGTAGTATTGAGGACAGTTGGGCAAGTGTGCCGGTCAGCGGGTACCAGTACCTCGGGGGATTGGTCGGCTATAATGACTCCGCTGGTCCTATGAGCACGTGTTGGGCAACTGGCTCTGTCGCCGGAACCTACAGTGTTGGAGGTTTGGTAGGGTACAGTCGTTCCTCCGGTGAGGTTGCTGGCTGTCATGCCACGGGGCGAGCCACCGCCACGAGTGCCTACACTGGCGGCCTGGTGGGGTTCAACTATTCTACCGACATCGTTAGGTCCTATGCAACTGGGCTCGCAAGTGGAGATCAGCTTGTGGGCGGTCTTGTAGGGTTTAATAATTCTGGTGCGCTGAGCGAGTGTTACGCGACCGGGAAGATTGTTGGAGATCTAAAGCTTGGTGGTCTTGTAGGGTTCAATTATTTCAGTACGTTGGCCCGGTGTTGTGCGATTGGGGATGTCAGCGGTAGCGATAATTACGTGGGCGGTCTGGTGGGAGAGAATGAGGATAGTGACCTCGTCGCCTGTTGCGCCACCGGGTCGGTCAATGGTGGCGTGTATTATGTTGGCGGGTTAGTGGGGTCGAACCACCCCGGTGACCTCAGGGACTGTTACGCGTCCGGCCCGGTCAGCGGTAGAGGTCTTTATGTTGGCGGCCTGGCCGGATGGAATTCCGGCATACTCACCTCCTGTTTTGCTGCCGGGTCAGTCAACGGAATAAAGCACGTTGGTGGTCTGGTGGGAGGGGGCAATAACAACGTCAATGCTTGTTACTGGGACGTTGAGACTTCGGGTGTCTCGATCAGTGCTGGCGGCGTCGGCAAGACGACGGGCCAGATGCAGGAGCCGAGCACGTTTACTTCAGCCGGTTGGGACTTTGTCGGCGAAGAGGCCAACGGCAGGGATGATACCTGGGCGATTTGTGAAGGAACAAATTATCCGCGGTTTGCTTGGCAGATTCCGGCAGCCGATTGGCTTTGTCCGGATGGGGTGGGACTGGAGGACTTCAGCTACTTGGCCGCGGTATGGCTAATTCCTGAAGGTGGTGGTTCACCAGCCAATCTGGATAATACTGACGCTGTGGGGTTCGGTGACTTGAATATATTCTGCGAACTGTGGCTAAGCGGAAGATAATCCAGACGACCATCGGGTAATCGGTCAGGGGGTGGATAGTTCGCTGTCGAGGGCTTGTTTGAGTGTTTTGCAGACGGTTGCGATATCGTCTTTGGTCATATTGTTGTAGAATGGCAGGGCGATAGTGGTTTTTGATACGGCTTCGGTGATGGGGAAATCGCCGGGTTTGTAGCCGAATTGCTCGACCATAAACGGCTGGAGATGGACGGGCGGGAAGTAGTTGCTGACCTGGATGCCCTTGTCGTTCATAGCTTTCAGGATGTGGTTTCGCTGCTCGAAGGTAAAGGTGTCGGCGAGGCGGACAACGAATACGAACCAGCTAATATCGCAGCCTTTCGGCTCGGCAGGGACAATCAATCTGTCCTCGGCGGAGAGAATTTCCTGGTAAGTCTGAGCGACGTGTTTGCGTTTGGCCTTGATCTCGTCGATCCTCGAGAGCTGGACGATTCCCAGCGCGCAGTTAATATCGCTTAGCCGGAAGTTGTACCCGAGGCGTTCGTGGCCGAGCCAGCCGCCGCCTTTGCCCCTGCCCTGGTTTCGCAGCGACACGCACTTCTCCGCCAGGTCATCGTCGTCGGTCATAATCATACCGCCTTCGCCGGTGGTTATCTGCTTGTTGGGATAGAATGCAAATACGCTCATCTCGCCGAATGTGCCGGCCTTTTTTCCATTCAACGCAGAGCCGAGCGCTTCGCAACTATCTTCAATCACCACGAGATTATGCTCTTGGGCGATTTTGCAGACTTCGTCGAAGCCGGCGGGGCTGCCGAAGACCTCCACCGGAAGAATAGCCTTTGTGTTCTCGGTAATGCTCGAATGGATTTTGGCAGGGTCGATGTTCAGAGTTGCCGGGTCGATATCGACAAAGACCGGCCTGGCGCCGACCATCATAATAGTATTCGCCGAGGCGATGAAGGTAAACGGCGTCGTAATAACCTCGTCGCCGGGTCCGATCCCCATAGCTAACATACATAAGAACAAGCCGCTGGTGCCGCTGTTGACCGCGACCGCCCGCTTAGTGCCGATGTAGTCGGCCAGGGCCCGCTCGAATTGGCTGAGTTTGGGGCCGAGCGAGAGGTTGGGACTGCGAAGGACCTCGCAGACGGCCTCGATTTCTCTCTCAGTGATGTCCGGCCGAGACAGATGTACCTGCATAAAAAAAAGCTCCTCATTCATAAACCGAAGGCTTATGCAAAATTGAGATTAGGCATATATTTTTGCAGGAGATTCTTTTTCTGACTTCCTGCAATCATCGGGATTGTACTGTTTGCAGCCGATAAATCAAAGATATTCTCAGCCGTCGTGGGCGCCGTTGGATCGAGCCCGCCTCTATTTGCGATGGTCGGTCTCGGCGAATAACCGGCGGGCGCTTATAGGACGTGGCGCTGTTTGGACAATCGCTAATTTGGCATTATGGCCGGAATTGGTGCTTCGGTGCTAAACAAGCCCCGCTTTAGAACCGAAGATAATTACGGTTCTGGTACAAAGTTACGGGAATTCTCAGATGGCAAAAGGTAAGAACGTACTGACGACGGGCGACGTGGCCAAGATCTGCAACGTAGCTCCGAGGACGGTCTCGAAGTGGTTTGACAACGGCCAGTTGAGGGGTTATCGCATTCCCGGCAGCAAGGATCGCCGAATCCCCGTCAGCGAGCTGATACGCTTTATGAAAGTCCACAATATGCCCACGACCGCCCTTCCGGTCGGCAAGATCCGCGTGCTCGTTGTGGACAGCGATAGGGATGCAGCTTCGGATTTGGCCGAGAGTCTGACAACCAAGGGCGATTACGAAGTGCAAATCGTTTACGGTACTTTCCAGACCGGCGCGGTCGTCCAGAAATTTGTCCCGCACGTTCTGGTAATAAACCTCCTGGCTGAGGACATAGATGCCGCCGGGATTTGCCGGAGCATCCGTGCGGATGAGGACTTGCAAACGATAAAGATCATAGCCCTTGCCGACCATTTGAACGAATCCGAGGAGACGGCCCTGCTGCGCAACGGCTTTGACGGTTGTATATCCGATTGGGGCGACCCCACCGAGGTCATCAAGAAGATCGAAGAGGCAACCGCGATCATCTATTAGACCCGCATCAGGCGGGCGACCCTTTCAATTGGTAACCGTTCACGGGAGCAAAACTGCGTTCTTGTGTCATTGCGAGGCCTTTAGGCCGAAGCAATCTCAGATTTTCGCAACAGAGAGATTGCCACGCTCGGCTCTGCCTCGCTCGCAATGACATAGAATCGTCAAAATTCGGCATATTAAGCCGTGAACGGTTACTTCAATTGATGGTCGATGATTGTCTGTGCGCAGGTTTTTCTTTAGTAGTCTTTGAAGCTTCGCATCCACTTTGGCCAGTCGGAGGCGCGGACGCCGCCGGCCAGCGTCCAGGGACCTGATGTGTTGAAGCTCTGATTCCACTTCAACGTCCACAGCTCTTTGAGATCGACCCTTCTGACGGACCAATCCATAAAGAGGACGTTTACCGCGGCGTCGTGCCGGTTGATACAGAAAATGCGTATTTCATCGCTGCCCATTCCGCCTCGCGGCTCGCCGTCGTAGGAGGGGGGGTCGTCGTATTCGAACGGCTGGCCGTCGGACCGCCAGGCGGCATCCCCCATAACCGGTATATTGTTCAGACCTCTGTGGCTGATGTCTCTCCAGTAATCCTCGAGATCGCGGCCGCCGCCGGTGTCGTCACTGTCGTAGATCCACTCGTTGAGTGCATAGCTGCCGCGGCGCTCTCCCCCTTGGTAGATGATGGAATAGCGGATCTCGGCGCCTTCGGCGATGGTTTTTGTGGTCATAGGGCAGTACAGCAGCTTTTCGCTGTTCGCGTAGTAGTCAACCAGCCTGCGCATCCAATTCGGGCCGAGATAGTCGGGGAATTTGCCGTCGTTTTCGTCGGTGTACATATTCCAGACGAGGCCCCATTGCTTGAGGTTGGCCCGGCAGGCGATGTCCTTGGCCTGCTTTCTTACGCGACCGAGAGCCGGCATAAGAATCGACATCAACAGCGCGATAATGGCAATTACCACCAGCAGCTCTATTAACGTAAAGGCCCCGGGAAATCTCCTGCCTGGACGATTGGAGATTGCAATTGCGGATGGTGTGGGCCGCTCTGGTTTGTCCATAGTGTTATGCCTTGCGTTCGAGTCCTTCGGTCGGGTTGCCGAAGAGCCTGCTTAAAGATAAGGCCGGCTCAGGAGAGGCCGGCCCTTTGCAGTACGCGTATCATTTCCTAATAATCTTTGAAGCTTCGCATCCATGGGGGCCAGGCCGATGCGCTGACGCCGCCGGCCACCGTCCAGGGACCTGATGTGTTGAAGCTTCGATTCCACTTCAACGTCCACAGCTCCTTGAGGCCGATCCTTCTGACGGACCAATCCATAAAAAGGAAGTTCACAAAGGCATCGTGCCGGTCGATGCAAAAATGCCTGATCTCAAGAGTTGTGCCCGGGCTGCCCGTGCCAAAGTCGTCGGGCGTGGGCGGCGGAGTATCGCCGTGTCTCGGCCAGGCATCGTGCCAGGTAGCGTCGGCAAAGACAGGTATCGTATTGAGGGGGACAGGTCTATTAGTAATGCGGTCTCTGGTGTCTCGTACATTTCTCCAGAAGTCTTCCATTTCGCGGGCGCCGCGGTCTTTGGTCATATAGTTTGTCCAGGAGTTAATGCTGTAGCTGCCGACGTAATGGTATACGCCGCCTCCGGGCAGATCCGTGTTGCGGTACCAGGCCTTGAACGTTCCCATATCAGTCATACTCAAGACCTCTACCTTGGCCGTCGGGCACAGCAGCAGGGCCCAATTGTCCTTGTAGTAGGGACGCAGGGCATTCATCCACAACGCCCTCTCGCCGACGTTCCAGCCTTCGTTGAAATCGCCATCCCAGTCGTCGGTATAGAACTTGAACATAAGGCCCCATTGCTTGAGGTTTGCCCGGCAGTTAACCGACTGAGCCTGCTTCCTGACCCGGCTTAGGGCAGGCATCAATATCGACATCAGCAGCGCGATTATGGCGATTACCACCAGCAGCTCTACCAATGTAAATCCGGTTAGAGATTTCCCTTTTGTCCGGTTAGAATTGTTCCCTTCTAACGGGACAGATCCCCGTCGCGTAATCATCAATGTTACTCCTTCAGTCACAAAAGGCTAATTACACAGCGTTTAAGACCATCACGCCTCAAATGCTATTGTACCGCGGCCCCGCCCGTAATGCAAGCAATAAATCACCGGCATCGCGCGAATATCTAACGTTCCATCTGCTTTTCGAGCATGTAGGTCTGGAGCCTTATCAGCGTTGCCGGGCAGATGCTTCTTGCGCTCAAATCATTAAAGATCACTCTATATCTGCCGTCGGGCAGCTTCCAGTGCATTAAGAGGACGTTTCTGTCGTCCGGGTCGGCGCTTTGCCCGTAATACGTGACGGTTCTGCCCCGGTCGGCCAGATGTTTGTGGAATCTCTCCAGGCTCGCTAATATATCGGCTCGGCCGACATTCTCACCCGCCAGCCCGTATTGAATCAGCAGCTTGCTGTCCTCGTACATCTGGTCGGGGGAGGTATGCCAGCCGCCCAGGAAGCTCGCCCAGAGGAACAGCGTGATGATTATTACTGCCGCGGCGACAGACCGGCTGAGCCTCAGGTCTATTATGATGCTGATTGTGTTCCAGTTGACCCTGTGCCGGACGAGCCTATGGGGGATTTGGTGCCTGATCTCCTCGTCGAGGTCCGCGCGGACCGGCTCTGTGGTCGCATCGGCCAGTTTATTCAACAGCTCTCTAAGTTTTTCCTCTCTCATTTCATAAACCTCCAATCTGCTTATGGCAATTGCTTTCTGAGTATTTTCAGTGCCCGGCCCAGCCTGCTTTTGAAAGTGCCCTGCCTGATTGCTGCGGCTTCTGCACCCTGTGCAATTGTCAAGTGCTGCATATAATGCAGGACAATCACTTCTCTTAGCTTGACGGGCAGCCGGGCGACGGCCGTCCGCAACTGCTCCAACTGCTCGTGCATATCAACCTTGTCGGCCTCCCGTATTCTGCCGCCCGGAGCATCAATCCATTCGATGCTCACTGTCTTTTTTCCCTTATATTTGCGCCAGTGGAGCCTTGAAACATTGCCGGCAATCCGATACAGCCAGCTACTCAGGGCTTTTCCTTCCCTCAACTGGCCGATATGGTACCAGGCATTTAGAAAGCTCTCCTGTACCAGGTCTTCGCTGACCTGTATGTCGTGGCCGAGTCTTCTCATATATAAATATATCTGCCGGTAGTACAACTCGACAAGCTCAGCCGCCGCGGCACGATCACCGGCCCTGAGCCGCCCGGCAAGCGAATCCTGCTCGTCTTCCAATTGCTTGCCCCTCGTGTCGTTTTGCCGCTCACCTCTATGATGCGCAGAATCAGGCTTGTGTTCTGCTAATTTTGCGTTTTTTGCCATTATTTCAACCTTCTTACACCCAACAACAGTGTACCGCAAATGCGGTTTCGCTGCAATACTAAAGCCTTGCCGGGAATTGCCAAATTGCCCGGTGGTGCTATAATGCCCTAACGGACGGAGCTTGGAGACCGAATTGTGGGCCGTTCGAGGTGCAGGAGCCGGCTTGAGCAAGGCCGGCCGATCTGCACAATGGGTGCCGCGGTATTATGGGGTCTTTACCGATTGATGTTGATTCTTTCAGCGAGCCGGTTCGCCGGTTATGGGACCGGGCCAATCCGTGCGTGCTGTGCCCGCGACAGTGCGACGTCGAGCGCAGCGCCGGAAAGATCGGCTTTTGCGGGGCCGGCGCACTGCCCCCGGTCAGCTCCGTCGGGCCGCACTTCGGCGAGGAAAGCGTCCTCGTCGGCCCCGGCGGCTCCGGCACGATATTTTTCGCCGGGTGTAATTTAGGCTGTGTCTTCTGCCAGAATTTCGATATCAGCCACCAGCGCCACGGTCGCCAGGTAACAATTGAGAGTTTGGCCCGGGCGATGCTCGAACTGCAGCGCTGCGGGTGCAGCAACATCAACTTTGTCACGCCGACGCACGTGATAGCGCCTATTGCAACGGCCATCGAGCTGGCACGCAAGGACGGCCTGCAACTGCCGATTGTCTATAATACCGGCGGATACGATTCGGTTGAAACGCTAAGATTGCTGGAGGGCCTCGTGGATATCTATATGCCGGATATGAAATACTCCGACCCCGCTGTCGCCGAGCAGCTTAGCGCCGCAGCGGATTATCCGCAAGTGAACCGCTCGGCTCTCAAAGAGATGCACCGCCAGACCGGCGACCTTCAAGTAGAAAACGGCCTTGCCACGCGCGGCTTATTGGTCAGGCACCTGGTCCTGCCGGAGAACTTGGCCGGCAGCTTCGAGATAATAGACTTCCTAACCGAAGAAATCTCAACCTCTACAACCATCAACATAATGGACCAATACCGCCCCTGCTACAACGCCTCAGCACACCCCAAAATAAACCGCCGACCAACCCAAAAAGAAATCCAATCCGCCCGCCGGTATGCAATCGGAAAACGACTCAACGTTCTCACCTAAGAACGCACCACCATTTGAAGTTACTTAGACATGGAGCCAATTGATTTAAAGCAGTATGCCCATTTATGGGCGCAACCTGCAAAGCCTGACGCCGGGATCGGCAACGCAAGTGCAGGGAGCGTCTATTTGTTGGTCTGCCAACTGTACTTGGGTGACACCGTGCATCTGTGGTCTTTCTCATACTTCTTTAACTCTTCCGGGTTTAGGAGATACCATTCATTGTAAGGGTATCTCCTAAAGAACTGACCAAGTCGTTCACGAAAGTGCTGGCGTGCCACTGCGTTGAGAGTACCTTTTCGAAAACTCCTGAATTTTTCCAAGTCTGGTCGAGGAACACGAATAGTGGATCTGAAGTCGACAGCCATCTTATCGGTAAAACCAAGTTTGGTATCGGGAGGAAGGTAAAACCACTTCTGGTTTAGACGGGCGTGTTGTGTGATTATACGCTGCCATGCTTTAACGCTATTGGCAGATTTGGCTTTTCCCTCCACTCTGGGGAATTCTCGGATTTCACACAAGGTAATTTCCGGGGAGGTTAATGGGTCACAATTTTGTGTTGCGACAATCGCATAGATAGGGGTTACTGGGAGAATAGCTTCAACAGGTTTTCCTTCTTTGGCGATTTCATCCCAAGTACGCAAGTGGATGTCTTCATCGGTAATGGTACTTAACTTTGTGAGGGAAACGCTAGCTCGTGGAATGTTCGCGAATATATCACCCTGACGAATCGGGGAGTCCTCGGAAGGGAAGAAATAGATCATTGGTCTTCCTCCCAAGCGGCAGGAACTTGAGCATCAGATTCAAGCGAGCTTTGGTAGTCCGCATCGATGCGGTTTTGCAGTTCTTGGGCCATTCTGCGAGCTTCAGCAAAAGAAATATTTCTTTTTACATCGGGCTCGAGGTAGTGGATGGCCACACTGTTGGTTGGAAGCAAGATAGTTGCCGGTTCGCCTAAAGCCACAGAGTAAGGCGCTAAAACTAAAATAGCAGATGCCGCGAATCTTCCAAAAGCCGGTGAGAAAACCCGTTGGTCCCCTTCAAGCTCAAAATCTTTATGGCATCTCGTGGAAGGAGCAGAAAGTGAGTCGCCCTTTTCAATGCGTACGGTGACGCAGTCGTATTCACCCATTATTAAACTCCTGTTCTAGATCGCCTGCTATAAGGCTGACAAACCAAGATTCGGTTATGTTGTGGGCATCCACAATCCACTCTTCAAATCCACCAGGCATGTCTGGAACTTCTGCATGGGCAGATTTAACGATTTGTTCCCAGACAAGTGCCGGTTTTCCGTTCTTTACGCCAGTTGCAAATACAAGGGTTGCTAATCCCTTCGGTTTGTTACAAGGGAAAGATGACTTCCATGAAAGATTTCTTGGCATTTTCTCTATTCGTGAACCTTGAAACAGTTTTTCTGGCAATGAGAGAGGGATACCCATTTTATCACAAAGAAAGACTTGGATATCTTCTGTCTTGTAATCAAACTCTTTTGCATCAATGTATCTTAGCAGGAGACTGCTGATTTTCAAATTTTCCGATTCTGGATAAACTTCGAATAGCTGACTTACCGCAGAAAGCGCTAGAGGTCGAAATTCTTCAAATGTATTGTAGTTCTGCGTGTCATTAAGGGTGAGGATGCCAGGCCCGAGTTGGATAAGAGGCCACCCGTCCTTCTCACGACGGAAACGCTGTTTCACCATGTAGGCTGAAATCTCATCGGGGATTGACGCCTGTGGGAGTGGTTCATGATATGGATAGTGATCTTGGAGCTTGTCATACAATCTTCCAAGGAGAATACTATAATGGGGATCGATTTTGACCTGAGGCTGTGGGCCGTTCTGTAACTCCCATCTTACCTCCAAGATAACCTCAACTAACGGCGGATTCTTTAGTTTCTTGGATGTCATAGCCAACCCTCTTTTTTGGATAGTTCCTTCGCTGATATCGACTTAATACGTGGATTTCTTCAAATTTGTTCGCGATTTCAGAATATCCTAATACAACACAAATACTATAACGAGTTAACCAGGATTTACAAGGCACGATCTGACTATTCGCACTTTATTGTTTTTACTGGCAGCTTGTTTCCCAAATTATAATCTTCTAAGCTGCCGGTTCAACATTTCTTTTTCCTGGTTCTCGTGGGTCCCTGGTTACAGGTAGCGGGGTACAGGTCACGGGACACGAAATTGGTCTTTTAGTGTTTTTGCGTTGCTAATTGCGTGGCCGTCGATGTCGTTGTTGAAGTAGGCGTGGACGGCGAGGGCTTCATGTTTGTACTCTTTGAGCCACTTTGCCCAGCCCTGGAGGTCTGATTTTGAGTAGCTGCCGCAGTATCTGCCGGTCGAGCCGTGGAAACGGATGTAGATTATATCGCTCACAACGCTCCTGGGCGATTCGTTGCCGGCCATGTCGTGGATACAGAACCCGACCCGAAGCTTGCAGAGAAGCTCGAACGTTTCACCGACGTACCAGCTTTTGTCTCTGAATTCGAAGACGGCGGCGGGCTTTTCGGGCAGCAGCTTGATGAAGCTCTTGAGCAGGTCGAGGTCTATTTGGAGGCTGGGGGGCAGTTGATACAGAATCGGGCCGAGCTTTTCTTTCAGCAGGCCGACCACATCGAAGAAACGCTTCAGTGCTTCTGACGTATCCTTTAGTCTTTTGATGTGGGTGATGTATCGATTGGCCTTTACAGCGTAGAGGAAGCCCTCGGGCGCCGATTCACGCCATCTCGCGAGGGTCTGGGGCTTTGGCAACTGGTAGAAGGTGTTGTTGATTTCGACGGTGTCGAAGTGCTGCGCGTAGTGCTCGAACCACTTGCTCTTCGGCAAGCCGGCTGGATAGAAACGCTCCTTCCAGTGCTCATAATACCACCCGGACGTGCCTATTC
>JAGMDR010000246.1 GCA_023128595.1 Planctomycetota bacterium
CGCCTGGTTGTGTCCTTCTCGGTCATTTAGTTTAGCATTTCACCGTCAATATTCTTCAGCACCAACGCGGCGGTCTGCCCGCCGAAGGTGTAGCTGCAGCACAGCGCATAACGAATCTTCTTGCTCTGCGGCTGGCGGGCTATATTCAAATTGCAGCCGGCAGCAATTTTGTCGCAGTTCTTCGCGGCGGGTATTTTGCTGTCGGTTAACGCACGGACGGCCGCGATAACGTCAATCGCTCCACTGGCCGCACCCGTGTTGCTTACCATACTTTTGGTGGGCCAGACGACTGTCTTGCCTGCCGCTTCGCCAAGGGCCGCCTCAATCGCCCCGGCCTCGGCAAGATCGTCGGCGGGTATGCCCGTTCCGTGCGGCATGACCAGGTCCAGATCGGCCGGTTCTATCTCTGCATCCGCCATCGCCTTTTCAATCGCTAACCGAACGCCTTTACCGTCCGGCTCGAGGCGTTGATACTGAGGATTTATACAGTTGCTCTGTCCGATGCCCACCACCTCGGCATAAATCCTTGCGCCTCGCCCCTGAGCATTCTCCAGACTCTCGAGTATGACTATACCCGCCCCTTCACCGAACACCGAGCCTTTGGCGTCGGCGTCAAAAGGCCTGCATGCCGACTCGGGCGCCTCATTATCTTGCGTCGAGGCTCTTTTGAACAGGCACTGGCGCATCATAACCATAGGATTTACTTTCGCTTCGGCACCGCCGGCCAGCGCGATGTCGCTGTCCCCGCGGGCGATAATCTGGCTCGCCTCGGCTATCGCCAGATGCGCGCCGGCTTCGGCACAGGTAATCGTGTTGCTCGGGCCCTGGATGTCGTGAATGATCCCTATATGGCAGGCGAGCATATTCGGCAGGTATTTCAACAGCCACAGAGGTGTTACCAGCTCAAGGCCCTCTTTGCCCCATTTGTGAATGTCGAACCTGCCGTCGATGGCGCTCGCCGCCACCGCCGGGCCCAGCTCAACCAGATCGCAGCTTATAAACCCGGCGCCGAGGTTGATCGCCACGCGAGTCGGATCGATATTCACATTTTCCGCATCTATTGCCTTTGTTATGAGGCCGCTATCAGTGAGCGCTTCGTGTGCGGCTATCACCGAGAGCTCGATGTCTCTGGACATAAGCTTGGTTGCTTTGCGGTGGGTCTTTGGCACGTATTGTCGTATGTTATAATCCGGCACCTCACCGGCGATTTTGCAGCTAAAACCCACAGGGTCAAACGCCGTGATAGGTCCTATTCCGCACGCCCCGGCACAAAGACCCGCCCACAGCTCGCTCGCGGTCAGTCCAAGGGGGGTTATCGCGCCAAGGCCGGTGATTACTACGCGCGCTGAAGTCATCATTTCTGCTCCGCCTCGGCGGTCTCAGGGCCTGCGCCGTGTGAAAGCACGTCCCGCAAAAGGGAATTGAATACCGATGTGTCGGCGTCAAAGACGAAGTTGTCCTCCGGAAACTCTCTGCCTGCCAGGTTCTGGTCGATATGGCTAAACATCAAGTCTATCTCGGCTATTACCTTGTCCGCACACGTGATTTTCCCCCTCGTGCCGGCCGCCTCCGGGGCGATAGAATCAATGGTCGCCTCCAGTCGCAGGCTGTCGCCGGGCTTCACATAATCGAAGAATACCGCTTTCTTCACCTTCGCCAGGATAACCTTTTCCTCAAACTTCTTCGCCTCCCCGACCAGTATCCCTGCCGTCTGTGCCATTGCCTCGATCATTAGGCTCTCCGGCATAACCGGAAACCCCGGAAAATGGTCGTGCAGGTGCTCTTCGGCAAGAGTAACATTCTTGACTGCCACGGCGCTTTGGCCGCTTTTGAACTCAACAAATTTGTCTATCCAAATCCAACGCATCGTT
>JAGMDR010000247.1 GCA_023128595.1 Planctomycetota bacterium
TGACAGTGAACAGATCGCCCAGCTTGTTGATGTCGGGATCTTCCTCAAATGCAGCCAGGTCGGTATGCGGCAGTTTCTCACGCAGCTCATTCAGACCCGTTTCGGTCAACTTACCATTGCTCACAAATTCAGGATTATTCATCAGGCTCTCCGCCGGAAACAGCTCCTCCCGAGGAATCTTTATCGCGAACGCTTTCTCCAACCGAAAGACTATATCCAGAAAGTCGATGCTTTCAGCTCCCAAATCTTCCATCAACGTCGCTTCAGCGGTAACCTCGTCATCATCCAGCCCCAGCGCCTCGACCAGAATTTCCTGAACCTGCTGCAGAATTTCGTCCCGACTCGTAGCCATATTCTTTTGCCTCCAGTATTTCAACTTGTATAAGAATCAATTTGCAAACTCGGCCCTTAATTCTATGGCGCTGCTGCAAAGCCTGAACTGTCGTCCCGGACAGGCCGGCATCTCCTAACCGTCTTGCCCGTCCCACAAAAGTTGCCAGCGTTTCTTCATATTCTCGATTACCACGGCATCAACCGCCGCCATTGCCGAATCTCCGTCGGCCAGATTGAAGTGTCTCAGCCCGAATCTTGCCTCCACAATCCGCTGGCCCTGCGATATACCAACGCCGGTAAAATTGCTGACGTTCTCTTCAATGACCTTGGCATCAACCGTATATTCTATCTGCGCACCCGGCGTCAGAAAACTCCTATATTTTACATTTCTGGCCTGTTCAAGCAATATCATACTGTGCGCAAAATTCTCCGTCCGACGCACCAGCCACGATGCCGACTCGATTAATCCTTCCAACAGTAATACGCCGGGCAGTACCGGAAACGCGGGAAAATGGTCGGCCAGATATTCCTCAGCCAAAGAAACGCTCTTGAGGGCCCGTATTTGGCTGCCCGTTTCCACTGAAACCACCTTGTCTATTAGTATGAATCTCATAATTTCTTCTATTGCGTTCGATACGCACTGTTTCAAAGCCCTGTATTGTAGTGGTAAAGAGCGGTTTTGCCAGTCTTTTTTCGCTTTTTTAACAGTTCTGGGTGCGCACGAACTATTGGCGAGGGGCATTAGGCACTATAGGCGAGTAGGTAGATAATGTACGCGAGGTATGTACAGAGGAGTATTGTGCCGCAGATTCGGCCGATAGTGCGTCTGCCGATGATGGCGGCTGCGGCGAACGCCCCGCTGACAACGATCATAATCCAGTAGTCGGTGCCTCCGGCGAGGCGAGGGCCAATACCGAACGGGCGGACGGTCCCGGCCGCCCCGGTGACCAGCAGCGTATTGAAGATATTCGAGCCGACGAGATTGCCGACGGAGATGTCGTGATGGCCTTTGAGGGCGGCTACGACGCAGGTAACCAGCTCCGGCAGCGAGGTTCCGAACGCGATGACGGTCAGTGCGATAACGCCTGGGCTAAGGTCAAAGACCTCTTCGCCGATGAAGACGGCCCCCTCGACGGTCATTTTTGCCCCGGCGGCCAGGCCCACCAGGCCGATAGCGACGAAGATCAGGCTCTTTTCCATACTCTGAGTTTCGTGTTTTGCAGCCGGCTCGGGGATTTCGATATCGGGCTCGGCGTCGCGGCCTTCGCGGCGTGCTATTCGGACGGTCAGCAGGATGAGGCCTACAAACACGGCCAAGAGACCAAGAGCCTCGAATCGCGCCAGTTGCGAATCGCGTATAAACGGCCAGAGCAACAGGGCCACCAGCAGCATTGCGGGGACCTCACGGAGGAGCGTCTTTCTTTTGACTTGCAACGGCCGGATAAGCGCGACCAGCCCGCCGACAAGCGCGAGATTTGCGATATTCGAGCCGAAAACGTTGCCAACCGCAATATCCCCGCCATCAGAACCTCGTAGCACCCCGGCGATGCTCGCGGCCACCTCCGGAGCGCTGGTTCCCATCGCGACGACAGTCAGGCCGATGACGAGGGAGCTGACGCCGAGGCGCTCGGCCAATCCGACGGCCCCGGCAACCAGCAGCTCGGCGCATTTCCAGAGTATCACCAGGCCGCCGACAAGATATGTTACGTGCAAGGTTAAATCCATATCAAGGTTGATCCAAAGTCACACTCGAGCGTAGTCTGTATAACGCCCTCGAATTATAACGTTGCTGTCGCCGGTTTAGTAAGGAAAAACGTTAAAAACTGTGTTTGAGATTGGTGGCTGGTCAATAGTAATTGGTGAGTGCTGGGGAGAAAGTTGTTGACGATGTGGAGGTTAGAGCTTTCCGACGACGAGGCAGGCGTTGTGGCCTCCGAAACCGAGGGAATTGCTCAGGGCGACATTGACCTTCGTCTGGCGGGCCTGGAGGGGTACGAAATCCATTTTGACGTCGCATTGCTCGTCTGGATTTTCGAGGTTTATGGTCGGGGGAATCGTGGATTCGTTGATGACCTTTGTGCATACGATCAGCTCAATTGCGCCGGTGGCGCCGAGGGAATGGCCGAGGGAACTCTTGGTGGAGCTAACGGGGATTTTGTATGCGTAGTCGCCAAAAGCGGTTCTGATGGCGGCGCTTTCGGCGATGTCGTTAAGCTGGGTTCCAGTTCCGTGGGCGTTAATATAGTCAACCCTGTCCTTTTCGAGGTGGGCATCGGCTAAGGCCAGCTCCATAGCTTTTGCGGCGCCGGCACCGTCGGGCAGTGGGGCGGTGATATGGTAGCCGTCATCGGTTGCGGCGTAGCCGAGGAGCTCGGCGTAGATGTTTGCGCCGCGCTTTTGGGCGTGGCTCAGCTCTTCGAGGACGAGGATGCCGGCGCCTTCTGCGAGAACGAAGCCGTCTCTGTCAGTGTCAAAAGGTCTCGATGCGGCCTTGGGGTCGTCGTTTCGTGTACTAAGGGACCTTGCGGCGCAGAATGAGGCGAGCGCTATTGGTGTAAGAGCGGCTTCCGTGCCGCCGGTGATCATAATGTCACTTCGGCCGGCGAGGATGTTGCAGAATGCTTCGCCGATGGCGTGGTTGCCGGAGGCACACGCGCTCACGACGCAAATGTTGGGTCCGCGGAGGCCGTAGCGAATTGCGATGTTTCCACTGGCGGCGTTGCCCATGAGGCGAGGAACACAGAAGGGGGAGACTTTTCGCGGACCTTTGTCCAGTATTCTTAGGTGCTGGTCCTCGATTTCCTTGATGCCGCCAATGCCGGTACCGACGATGGTGCCAATGCGAAAGGCGTCTTCTTTGTCGAAGTCGAGGCCGCTGTCATCGACGGCCTGGACGGCCGCGGCGACAGCAAACTGCGTGAAGCGGTCCATTCGCTTGCTTTCGCGCCGGTCAACGTATTTTATTACGTCGAAGCTTCTTATTTCTCCCCCGAATCTTACGGGATATTCCGCGGTATCGAAAGATTCAATAGGCGAGATGCCGCTCTTGCCCTCGCACAGCGCAGCGAAAAGCCCGTCGGCGGACTCTGCCAAGGCGGTGACACAGCCCAAGC
>JAGMDR010000248.1 GCA_023128595.1 Planctomycetota bacterium
GTAATGTAGGCGGCATCGTCACTTGCGAGGAAAGCAGCGGCCTTTGCGACGTCTTCCGGGGTGCCGAATTTGCGCATGGGGATGATCTGTTTTGCGGCGTCTTTGACGGGATCGGGCAGTTTATCGGTCATTTCGGAGATAATGAAGCCTGGGGCGAGGCAATTAGCGGTGATATTCTTTTTTGCGAGCTCTCGAGCGACGGTTTTTGTCAGGCCGATGAGTCCAGCCTTGCTTGCGGCGTAGTTGGCCTGTCCGGCGTTGCCCATAACGCCGGAGACTGAGCTAAGAGAGATAATACGGCCGAACTTGTTGCGGACCATAGATCTTGCGGCGGTGCGTATGGCGACAAATGCAGCGCGGAGATTGACCTCGATGACCTTGTCGAAATCCTCATCGCTCATTCGCAAAAGGAGCCCGTCACGGGTGATCCCGGCATTGTTCACGAGAATACCTATGCCGTTGTATTCGGAGGCCAAAGATTCAAGTGTCTCGCTGAGCTGCTCTGTGTCGGTTATGTCGAGGCATTTGGTTACGACAGTGAAACCGGATTCCTGGACAACGCTCTCGAGTTCGGCGAGCTGCTCGCCGTTTATGTCCAGGCCGGCAACGATGCGCCCCTGCTTTAACAGTTCAAGAACAATGGCGCGGCCTATGCCTCTGGCGGCGCCCGTTACAACGGCGAGTCTTTTTTCCGGCATCTTGCTGATCTCCTTAGTGACGCGGGACCCCGCTGAGTACGCCCGGCAGCTCGTTTATTGCCTGCAAGTTACTTATGTTGACGACTTTTGTTTTTCTGTTGATTCTTCGCATTAGTCCGGTGAGGACCCTTCCGGGGCCGATTTCGTAGAAGTTTTCAACTCCATCGGCCAAAAGCCTTTCCATACATCTCTGCCACAGGATAGGGCGTGTCAATTGCTCTACGAGGCCTTGGGCGATTGCGTGGGCGGTCTGATAATACTCGGCGTTGATATTTGCAATGGTTCTGATGTCAGCAGGTTCGGCGATGTCACAATCGGAGAGGGCTTGTTCGAGCGTTTGGGCCGCGGCGGACATCATCTCGGTATGGAACGCACCGGCGACCTTCAAGGCCACGGCCGCTATCGCGCCGTATTCCGGTGCCAGCTCTTGGGCTCGGCGGCAGGGGGCTTTGGCACCGCTGAGGACAATCTGTCCGGGGCAGTTCAAATTGACGGGTTCGAGCAGTTCGCCTTCGCGGGCCTCGGCACATAACCGGGCGGTCTTTTCTTCGTCGAGGCCGATGATACTGACCATTGCGCCGTCGGTGGCGTCTGCTGCGGCTTGCATTGCCTGGCCGCGTTTGTGTACGAGGGTCAGGGCTTCTTCGAAGCTTATCAGGCTGGCGGCGTAGAGTGCGGTGTATTCGCCGAGACTCAAACCGGCGGCTATATCGGGCTTTAAGACGCTGGTGGCAGGATCTGCGCTGAGGACCTCCAAAATGGCGGCGGAGGTTGTGAAAATCGCCGGTTGCGAGATGGTGGTGGTGTTGAGCTCGTCGGCGGGGCCCTCGAAACAGAGCCGGGTCAGATCGAACCCGATGATGTCATTTGCCTTTTCGAAAGTCTCGGCGGCCGCGGGGAACTCCCGAGCGATATCTGCGCCCATTCCCACAACCTGAGCACCTTGTCCCGGAAATAAGAAAGCGGTTTTCATAGTCTCGTATATCGTATGTCGTATATCGTATGTCGTATTGCGGTTCTGCGGTCAGAACTCGATTACGTTTGCTCCCCAGGTCAGCCCTGCTCCGAAGGCAACCAGGATAATGGTATCACCTCGCTTGATTTTCCCGGTTCTGGCGCATTCATCAAAGGCAATCGGCACGGATGCGGCTGAGGTGTTGCCGTACTCGGAGATATTCATAAAGACCTTTTCATCAGGAAGATTCAAGCGTTTTGCAGCGGACTCGATAATCCTTGCGTTCATTTGGTGTGGAATGACCATCGCGACATCGTCAATCGTCAAATTGCAGCGGTCCATACACTCGGTAACAGTTTCAACAATTCGGCGGATAGCCTGTTGATAGACCTCTCTGCCCTTGATTTGCATATAGACTTTATTGGGGTCGTCCAGTTCTTTGCTGATAGGATGGCGTGAGCCGTAGGCCTGGCAATTCAAGGCTTCCCAGCGGTCCCCATCGGAATAGTGAGTGCTGTAGATGAGCCCCCGGCGTCCATCATCGACCCTTTGAAGGACTACAGCTCCGGCGCCGTCACCGAAGAGGATGCAGCTTGTCCGGTCTTTCCAGTCAGTAATCTTTGTCAGGGTTTCGGCGCCGATGACGAGTGCATTTTTCATTCGTCCGGTTTCCATAAACTGCTGGACAATGGACAGGCCATAGACGAATCCGCTGCAGGCGGCGGCCAGATCGAATACCCAGGCTTTGTTTGCACCGAGGGCCCGCTGGACGAAGGATGCAGTTGAAGGAAAAACCATTTCGGGGGTGATCGTCGCTACAATAATGAGTTCGAGCTCCTTGGGGTCGAGATTTGCCGTTTCCAGGGCCCTTTTGGCGGCTTGGGTGGCCAAAAGGGCGGTGCTTTCATCGTCGGTGGTGATGTGGCGGACCTTGACACCGGTGCGGGTCGTGATCCATTCGTCGGTAGTATCCATCATTTTCGCGAGGTCGTCATTGGTGAGTATTTTTTCCGGTACAAATGCGCCATGACCGGTGACGACAGCGCGATAGGTGGGGGTTCGAGGGTCAATCGGCTTGTCCATTAGCTGCCCCTACAGGAGTTTGTGCGAGGTATTCGACGATCTTGTCGTTTATCTTTTCGGTGCTGAACTTTTTTGAAGCCAGGATGGCGTTTCTGATGGTTCTTGCCGTGCTTGAGCCGTGACAGATTATTGCGGTTCCATTGACACCCAACAGAAGTGCACCGCCGTACTCATTATAGTCGTATTTCTTGTAGATTCTTGTCATGACGGGCTTGAACTTCATGGCGAGGCGGAGCTTTTCCTCGAGCAGCTCGTGTTTTATGGCTTTGAAGAGGCCGTCAACGAGCCCTTCGGTAAGTTTTAGGATTACATTTCCGACAAAGCCTTCGCAAACGGCGACATCGCAAACGCCCTTAAAGATATCCCGTCCCTCGATATTTCCAACGAAATTCAAGTTGGTGTCGGACTTCATAAGCTCGCGGGTCTTCTTTACGACTTCGTTGCCTTTTGCGTCCTCGGCGCCGATGCTCATAAGGCCGATGCGTGGGTTGTCAATACCGAGCAGATGTCTTGCATATAAGCTGGCCATGACACCGTATTGGTAAAGGTTGATGGGCTTGCAGGCGATGTTTGCGCCGACGTCGCATATCGTGACGGGTCCTTCAAAGGTTGGGAAAACGACGGCTATGCCGGGTCGATTGAGGCCGGGGAGGTTTCTCATTCTCATCTGGAAGGCCGCGACGCAGGCCCCCGTATTGCCTGCGGAGATGACGGCGTCGGCGTGTCCCCTTTTTGCCAATTTGGCGATAGTCGGGATAGAGCTTTTCGGCTTTTTCCGGAGGCTCTCGACGGGCGGCTCGCCCATAGCTATCCGATCGGGCGCATGGACTACAGTGATGGCACTTCCGCGGGATTTCGGAGAAGGCAACCGCGGCTCTATTATCTCTTCGGGGCCAACGAGTATCAACTGGTCCTCTTCAGCAAGGAACTCAATGGATTCGAGGGCGCCTGCGATGATTTGGTCCGGGGCGTTATCCCCACCCATAGCATCAATTGCGATACGCATCCGTTAGCTGCTTTCCTTCTTGGCGATATCCAAGGTGATGTTTGGGTTGAGGTAGCCGCACTCACAGGCGGCGTGGGGCAGCTTTGCCTGGCTGCATTTCGGGCAGACTGAATAGTTCGTGGCTTTGAGCCGATGGTGGCTGCGGCGAGTGCGAGTTCGGGTCTTACTGGTCTTCTTCTTTGGTAACATTATCACGGGCTCCAAACAATCATCAAAACAATGGTACGAAATAGGGGAAATATAACACTAAATAGCGAACTGGGGAAGGCTGTCAAGGGAAATTTGCCGCAATTAGGCCTTTTTGACTGTGCTTCTGCCAGTTGAGGATAGTGAAGGGGCAGTCATGGCAGAGATTTGCCTCGAATGAGGCTGCCGGATTTGCGGGGTTTTGTGCGAAATTTTGTTGGGAATTTTGTCGCAATTGTAGTTGGTTGTTGCAATTGAGGGCGAAATGTTGTAATAAGGACACAATGATTTGCTGGACGGGGGTGATTTGTTGTTTGAATTGGCAGGTTCTAATTTGAAATTTGTGGGATTTATGGCTGTCTGGTGAAGAATTGCTAAGTAGGGCGGATTGAATTATGGCACGGTATCGACGCGGGAAAAAGGCTCTTTATGAGGTTATGAGCGAAGCTCGCCTCAAGCCGGGTTATGGGCGGACATTGGAGAAGATGCTGCCCGAGAAGCCCGGCGAAGATGAGCCAAGTGTAGAAACGGAAGTCGCGGAAGTCGCGGAAGTCACGCAAGACAACGGTCCTGAGGAAACGCCCCAGGTGTCTGTGCGATGGCGGCGAAAGCCGAGGACTGTGCAGTTCAACGCCGGTCGCGTAGAGTTCTCCCTGCCGTATCCGATTGCAATCGCAGTTGTTCTGGGGCTTGTTGTTGTGGTCCTGGTGGCGTTTCGGGCGGGACAGTTGTCTTACATGGTGAGTGAGGCAAAAAGCTATGATCCGCCCGTAAATGTCGGGGGCAATCGCGAAGACCCGGCGGTGCGGCAAGAGACGAGCACGACTACGACGACAAGAGAGGATGCTGAAAACGTCGGCGCGGTGACACCGGCGGGCAATAACGTGATAGTTCTGGTTCAGCACGGAGCGCGAGCGGATCTGGAGCCGGTGCGGACGCATTTTGCCGGTTACGGGATCGAGACTGAGATTGTCAATTGGGACGGGCAATACTACCTTATTACGAAGGCCAGATTCCGTAGCTTTGGGGCAGGGACGGATGGGTATGTAGCGAAACAAAGAATAGCCGAGGTCGGGGCAGAGTATAAGGGTAAGGCGCCCGAGGGTTACGAGCGTTTTGCACCGCACTATTTTAGTGATGCGTACGGCAAGAAGGTAAATTAGTTGTTGTAGGAGAAGTTTTGAATGTCAATTGATCGTTCCTTGAAGATAAGAGGTGCGTTGACGAGGCACCGAAATGTTTTGACGCGGGCCGAGCGAGTGGAGAAGTTGAAAGCCGAAGAGCGGTGGGAGGAGGAGGATTCGGTCCTTGGTCTGCCGAAGGTCGCTCACCGCAAGAGCCACGCGGGGCGCAAGGCCAAGGCGGCTGAGGCCAAGGTGGTTGCAACGGAGGAGGTGGTGGTAACGGAAGGGACGACGGAGGCCGCAGAGACAAAGGATTAAAGAGTAATGGTTTTTTCCAGCAAGCCGCCTTGCTGTGGAGCCTGGAAGGCGGCTTTTCGTATGCGCTGAGGGTTGTGCGGGTGCCGGGAAATCAATTTACTATTGGCGCCGGCGAATGGATGTTGGGTTTTAGTATGTTGATACGAAGGGGCGAAGATGGGCCGGTATCTGGCGATAAGTGTTCTGCTTGTTGGCTGGGTTGCCGGGGTGTGTTTGGGGGTTGGTACGGATGCGGGAGGTGGGCTGGTTTGGCCGGGGCCGGAACGGTGGCAGGAGGCAAAACCCGAGGAGGTGGGGATCGATTCACGGATTTTAGGCAAGGCGCGGGAGTATGCGCTTACGGGGGATGGGTCGGGCATAGTGACGCGGCATGGGCGAGTGGTTATGCGGTGGGGGGACCAGGAGAGGCGGTATGATCTAAAGTCGAGCACGAAGGCGATCGGGCTGACGGCGGTGGGGCTGGCGCTCAAAGACGGGAAGTTCAAGAGCTTGGATGAGCGGGCGAAGAGGTATCATCCGGGATTGGGAGTGCCGCCGGAGTCGAATAAGAAGACGGGGTGGATCAATAAGATAACGTTGTTTCACCTTGCGACGCAGACGGCGGGATTTGAGAAACCGGGCGGTTATACGAAGCTGATGTTCGAGCCGGGGACGAA
>JAGMDR010000249.1 GCA_023128595.1 Planctomycetota bacterium
TAATAAACGAGGTTTGTGACCTGGATGGTGTGGCGATACAATTGGTGACTGGATTTCCGCATTTGCAGTTCGCTGATGTAGTCAGTCCGCTGGCCCTCAAAGAAGATCTAGCGCAGTTTCTGCAGGCATTGGTCAAGGGCGAAAGCGAGCGGGGCACGTTGGGGCGAAGGGCCAGTGTAGTAACCCAGCAGAGGGCAGGGGGGTATGGCGGTATGGGATACGGGGGGCTTGTCATGCCGGAATATGGCGCGGCCGAAGCAGGAAAGGTGGCGGAGGATTTGTTTCTTTACCCTGTTGGGAAGGTCCAGTTGGAAAAAGGCGAAGTTGGGTACTCTCCGTTGTTTACCGAATCGGTGCCGTACAAGCACATTTATCAGTGGAAGATACCCGATTATGTCACCGAGGAGGAACGGTACTCGTATGAGCGGCGCGGACGCGAAGAACGCGAGCCAGACCAGGAGGTCTGGCACTGTGTGAGATTGGAAAACACTACCAAAGTGCCCTGGACGACTGCACCAGCCGAGACGGTCAAGGATGGTCTAATTCTGGGCCAGGATACGTTAAGCTATACCCCCATACGAGGTGAAACGACGTTGCGCATTACCCAGGCGGTAAGTATTAAGGCCGAGCAACTGGAGCTTGAAACCGAGAGAAAACGGGATGCGACGCAGTTGTACGGCTACCATTACGATCTGGTGACTGTCGATGGGAAGATATCTGTTACCAACTTTCAGCCCAAAGCGATTACGCTTGAGATTAGCAAGACTCTTTCCGGCGAGGTTAAGTCATCCGAGCCGGAAGCGAAAATTGAAACGCTGGCGCGGGGATTGCGCCGAATGAATGCGGTCAGGAAGCTCACCTGGACAATCGAGTTGAAAGCGGGAGAACAAAAAGAGCTCGGCTATGTGTACGAGGTGTATGTCCGCCGCTGAACAACATCAAATAGCGAGCTGGTATGCGGATGGGTTTTCTACCTCGCAGGCCTTCACATTTGACAAGACAAGCGTGTGGCCCTACAATCCCACTGACAAGGTCTGTACATTGAACGTGGCCGGTGTTCGCAAGACCCAATAATTTGTAGATAAGACGAGGTAAAGGATTATGAATGCAAAACACAACAGTTCAAAATTGTCCCGCCGAAGTTTTCTCAAGTCTTCTGCCGCTTCCGCTGCGGCGTTGTGTTCGATGGTGTCCGGCTGTAACGGGCCGCTGAGAATCGGACGCAAGAAACGTGTTATCCCGGTCGGCCTTCAGCTCTATTCGGTCAGAAAGGACTGCCAGAAGGACCTGCCCGGCACAATCGCTGCCGTCGCCCAAATGGGCTATCAAGGCGTCGAATTCGCAGGCTACTACGACTATACCGCCAAAGACCTGCGCAAGCTGCTCGATGATAATGGCCTAAAATGCTGCGGTACCCACACCCAGCTCACCACCCTCCTCGGCGGCAACCTGCCCAAGACCATCGAGTTTAATAAGACCATAGGTAACAAGTACCTTATCGTGCCCTGGCTGGACCCCAACACGCACAAATCACGGGATGCCTGGCTCGAGACTGCTGACTTGTTCAATGAGTTGGCCGAGAAAGTCAAACCGCACGGCATGCAAGTCGGCTACCACAACCACACTCACGAGTTCAAGCCAATGGATGGCGAAACGCCTTGGGATATTCTCTTTGGCAACACTACCAAGGATGTCATTATGCAGCTCGACACGGGCAACGCCATGCAAGGCGGCGGCGACCCCATTGCCTATCTGAAGCGCTATCCCGGCCGAGCCGTCACCGTGCACCTGAAGGAGTTCTCCGCCACAAACAAAAAAGCCATCATCGGCGAGGGCGACACCGATTGGAAGCAGCTATTCGCGCTGTGCGAAACAATCGCCGGCACCAAGTGGTACATCATCGAGGAAGAAAAGGATGTTTATCCGCCGCTCAAGGCCGCCGAGCTTTGCTTGAAGAATTTCAAGAAACTACAAAGCACATAAAGCGTCCAAGCCCGCAGGTTCAACCTGGAGGATGGAAGAACGGCTGGTTCCGGATCTCGGCAAAAGCCTCTTCCATCGATAGATCGGTGAACACTTCGCACCACTTGCCGGTATGGTGCATGTACGCCAGATCAAAACGGCCGTTCGCCGTCGTATTCACTTTTCAAAGATGTCTGGCCCGCATTCAATATCCTGCTTGCACTCGGTCAATATTGTATCGCAGAATATGCCAATCGTAGGGGTGTTCTTGAACCTCGTTGGCTGTTTCGACATTGGATTTATCCCCCGGAGGGGCTGATTTTCATAATCCTTTGTGGTAAAGAAGGTTGCGTTCATTTGGGCTTTTTGGGAAATTGCGTTTGAATTGGGTTTGTTTTTCGGGACTCCACAGGGGTAAATATTTTCGTAATCCTTTGTCACAATTGAGCTTACGTTCATTTTAGGCTTTTCGTAAATTGGGTTTGTTTGGGTTTGTATTGGGTTTGTATTGGGTTTGTTTTCCGGAAGGCTCCGGAGAGGCTGATTTTCGTAATCCTTTGTGATAACAGACTTTACGTTCATTTGGGCTATTTGGAAATTGGGTTTGTTTTGCATAATAGGGCTGATTTGTAGAGAATCCTCTATAGTTGTCGAATGTGGTTTATAGGCACGTAAGTAGTTCATTAATCGCGGATTGCGCTGATTAAACGGATT